>JAZODO010000126.1:0-4892 GCA_045597065.1 Acutalibacteraceae bacterium
AACGCATACCGTGTCTTTTTAACACATTAGGCCGCAAAAATTTGCTTTTTTAGGCGTTTTATCCCTAACCACAACTCCCTTTTTTAAGATAGTGTCTTTAACTCTATTTACCAACATAGTTATAATCAAAGGTTATAACACAACGGTATGTAGGGTCAATACTAACCGCAATATCTTCTATTTGGCGCCTGATATCTTGTTTTTCGCGTTCAAACCCGGCAGGAATTACAACATCAAAAATAAGGTTAGTTCGCTCGTCGCTTTTTGGGGTCATTCTAAAATCGTGAATAGAAAGGTCGGGGTGAATAACCTTTATTTTTTCGGCTATAACGCTTCTGGCTTGGTTTAATTTTTCGTTATCGGTTTCAACAGGGTCCATATGTATTGTTAGCATAACACCGGTACGTTCAAAAACAACCTTTTCACAAATATCTATTTGTTCGTGGCATTTAACAATATCGGTATTTGCAGGAACTTCAACATGAACCGACGCGAAACAACGTCCGGGGCCGTAATTGTGGGCTAAAAGGTCGTGAATACCTAAAAAACCGAAAGCCATAATTTCTTTTTCAATATTTTTAGCCGTTTCTTCGTCTAACGGTTCGCCTAAGAGGGGGTCGAGCGTTTCTTTGGCCGATTTAAAGCCCGACCAAAGAATAAACAACGACATAGCCGCACCAATAAAGGCGTCTATGTTAATACCGGTAGTTTTCATAATAATAACCGAAATTAAAATAGCAAGTGTGGTAATTGAATCGTTAAGGCTGTCTTTTGCGGTTGCAAGAATGACATCAGAAGTAATTGTTTTACCTATCTTTCGGTTAAATAAAAACATCCAAAACTTAAACAGAATAGAAACTATAAGAATTATAATAGATAAGGTTCCAAACTCAAGGGCAGAGGGGTTAATAATTTTTTCAACCGAACTTTTAAGTAGTTCAAACCCCATTACAAGAATAAAGCCCGAAACAATAAAAGCCGCAATATATTCAAATCTTCCGTGTCCGTAAGGGTGGTCGGGGTCGGCAGGTTTACTTGCGAGTTTAAAACCAAAAAGAGTAACGGCCGAAGAACCCATATCTGAAAGGTTGTTAAATGCATCGGCAATAATTGAAATAGAACCCGAAACTATTCCGGCTAAAAGTTTTACGCTAAAAAGTATTAGGTTACATATAATTCCAACTATACCTGCAAAGGTTCCATACCTTTCTCTAACCTTAATATCGGCGGTATTTTCGCTATTTTTAAGAAACAGTTTAATAAGTAAAG
Organism: Acutalibacteraceae bacterium; assembly: GCA_045597065.1. GTDB lineage: Bacteria > Bacillota > Clostridia > Oscillospirales > Acutalibacteraceae > SFWF01. The sequence goes on from JAZODO010000126.1 coordinate 1,270, forward strand.
CTGTCATTACATTTTACTTCCTTTTGCGCCCTTGGTTCCGAAAGAAACGCCCGAAAGAATATTTGTATCAATAGTAAAGGTTAAGTTTTCGCGGTTTCTGTTTCTTCTAAAGGCAAGAGATATAAGTCTATCTAAAAGGTCTTTATAGGGTAGTTTTGTTGCTTCCCATAAATAGAACGAAAGGGAACCGGGAATGGTGTTAATTTCGTTAACGTAAACCTTGTCGGTTTCGGTATCAATAATAAAGTCTATACGAACAACGCCCGAAGCGCCAAGAGCCTTAAATACCTTTTTAGCAAGTTCTCTAATTTCTTCGCTTTTTTCCTCACTTAAATCGGCAGGAATTTTACGTGCGAGTGAAGCCATACCCTTGCTGCCACCCTGCTTTTTGCCGCCGCCTAAATACTTATCTTCGTAAGAAAGAATTTCGTCGTTCATAAAGGGTTCTTCACAAACCGACGCTTCGCAATCATCTGCGTCGCCTACAACCGAGCAATTGATTTCTCTAATAGCGGTAACGGCGTGTTCAACAAGAACTTTATCTGAAAAAGATACCGCAAGCTCGATAGCATCAAGCAGTTCTTCTCTTGTTTTAGCCTTAGAAATTCCAACCGAAGAGCCAAGGTTTACGGGTTTTACGATAAGGGGGTAACCAAATTCTTTTTCGGCCTTTAAAATAATTTCATCGCGGTTTTCGGCATATTCTCTTGCGCTAAAACAAACGCAATCTAAAACGGGCAAATCTGCCGCCTTCATAACGTATTTAAATACCGCTTTGTCCATACCAACCGCGCTCGATAAAATATCACATCCAACATAAGGGAGCCCTAAAAATTCAAGGTATCCCTGAAGAGTTCCGTCTTCACAGTTGGTTCCGTGAACAACGGGAAAGGCAACGTTTAAAACAACGTCTTTTCGTTTAGAGAAAAGTTTGTTTTCTAAAAAGTGTAGTACAACGTCGCTGCCCGATTTAATCATAGTAACCTTGTGCGACTCGGCCATTAAAGCCTTCATATCGCGGAAGGGTTCAATCTCAAACATCTTCTCGCTTGTATACATTTCTCCGTTTTTCGAAACCCAAACGGGAATAACATCATACTTTTCGCGGTCGATAGAACGCATAGCCTGAACAGCCGAAATAATAGAAACTTCGTGTTCAACCGAACGGCATCCAAAAATAAAAGCTACGGTAGTTTTCATTTAAATCACCCTATTTCAAATAATTATCGGGAAGGTCGTTTTCAAGAAGCACAACGGTATTGTTGTCTGCAAATCCCGAATATATTTCCATCGCCTCTTTAAAAGAAGCGGCAACAAATAAATTTTCGCCTTTAAAGTTGGCCTCGTTTGCGCCCTCTACTAAAGGTTCGCTACGTTTTTTTCCAACAAAAATAATCTTATCGCAAACCTGTGCGGCAGCTGAGCCTAAGGCCTTGTTACATTCGTATTCCTTAACGCCCAGTTCAACAAGACCGGGGGTAATAATAACCTTTTTCATATCGGAAAAAGAACCTAAAACGTTTACCGCTTCAAGGCAACCTTCGGGGTTGGCGTTATAAGCGTCGTCTATAAGGAGAGAACCGTTTACCGACCCCTTCATTTCAAGGCGGTGTTCGGTAGGGGTAAGGCGCGAAATTGCAAACGCTATATCTTTTGCGCTAACGCCAAGCATATAAGCAATACCGGCTGCGCCCGTAATATTTAGAACGTTGTGTCGGCCAAGAAGTTTTGTCCTTACGGTAATTCTTTCTTCACCTAAAACGAGGTCGAAGGTTGCGCCGTGTCGGCCGCCCTTAATGTTTTCGGCATAAACGCTAAAATCTTTATTCGTGCCGTAAAGGGTAACGCTAGAATCGGCTCTTTCTAAAATAATAGAGTTATCGCCGTTTGCAAAAATCTTTCCGCCCTTTTTACTAACCGAGTCGAAAAGTTCAAATTTAGTTTTAAATACGTTATCTAAACTTTTAAAGGTTTCAAGATGTTGTGCGCCAACCGAAGTAATAAGCCCAAAATCGGGGTTTACTATTTTACAAATTTCTTTTATATCGCCAACATTTTTTGCCCCCATTTCGCAAACGAAAATCTCATCGTCAGCGCGCATTTTTTCTCTAATGGTTCTAACAACGCCTAAGGGAGTGTTAAAACTTTCGGGGGTATGAAGTACGTTATATTTTTCGCTTAAAATACGGGACAAAATATATTTTGTGCTGGTTTTGCCGAAAGACCCGGTAATACCAATAACCTTAATTCCTTTTTTCTGGCGTAAAATCTTTTTAGCGTCGTTTATATAATATTTCGCAATAATTTTTTCAACCGGTTTTAGAGCAAAAAGAGAAATAAAGCATAAAATTTCGGGGAAAACCGAAACTACTACAAAAGCAAGGATTAAAACTAGTTTTAATATTCCGTTTGCGAAATAGCCGCCAACGCCGAGTCCTACTAAAACAAGGGCCGAAAAAACAAACATTCTTTTAACTCTTGGGGTTAAAACCAGTTTTTTTATAGAAGCGGCGTTTTGGGTAGCCCCTTTATAACCGTAAAAAAGGGAAGCGGCCGCGAATAGGGGAAGGCTGTCGCAAAGATAATCTTTTCCGAGTATGGCCGCCCAAACGGCAAGACCTAAAACTATAAGCTTTAAAATAAAACTTAAAACCGAAAAGTCGCTTTTAAGCCAACCTGAATATCTGCTCGCAAAATAAGAGTTTTGCTGAAGCATTTGATATTGGCGAATAAGGCAAAGAACCGAGCCTGTTGCGCCTGCAACCAAACCAATAATGAAAAACATAAAACTCTCCTAAATAAAACTGTTTATAATAGCGTTTGCTTCATACGGCCTTTCGCAAAAACTAAAGTGGCCGGTTCCCTTAATTACACAAAGACCTGCGTCGGGAATAAGGCTTTCAATAATTTTCGCGTCGCTAAGTGGGGTAGCAGTATCGTTTTCGCCCCAAATTAAAAGCGAAGGGCATTTAATATTAGGTAAAAGGTCTCTAATGTCGGTATTAACAAGAGAAACAAGGGTGCGCCTTAAAACTTCGGGGGCGGAGTTATAGTCGGCGCTACCATAGTGGCGGCGCGCTTTTTCTAAAAGTGAGCCCGAAAAGTTTTTAATTATAGGGCGGGTTAAAATCCATTTAATTGTTTTAAAACTTTTAGCGCGAGCCTTTTGTTTAAAACTCTTTTTAGGAATAAGACCGGCCGCATCAAGTAAAACAATTTTAGGCGGGTTTACCATACCGGTAGCGGTCATATAAAGGGTTACGCGGCCACCGTGGGAATGGCCCATCATAATCGGGTTTTCGAGCCCTACCGCCGCCATAAACTTTAAAACGAAATTACAATAATCATCAAGGTTCCAAGGTGTGTCCATTGTGTCGGTTCCGCCGCAACCCGGAAAATCGGGCGCAACAAGACGACAACGGCCTTTAAGGGTATTTATAAACCCCCTATAAACTTGGTTGCTCGAACCCCAACCGTGTAAAAGGAGAACCGGAGTGCCTTCTCCTTCGTCAATATAGTTTACCTTAATGTTATCAATAGTAACATTCATAAAAAACCTCTTGTGTTTAAATAAATATTTACATACACATCTATTATAACAAATAATGCTTAAAAATAGAAGG
>JAZODO010000127.1:0-5064 GCA_045597065.1 Acutalibacteraceae bacterium
AAAATAGCGTCTTCGGGATTGCAGGTAGTAATGTGTTCAAACTTAAAGCCTCTGCGTTTAAGAGCAGAACAGGTCATAAACTGACCACACCAAGTATCGGTAGCACGGTTACCAAACTGTGAGTAAGGGCCGCTCTTTGTAGCAAAGTGAAGAACGGGAATATCTTTGCGCATTTTAGCCATAAGTGCGCTAACGGCAATTTCTAAACCGAAGTTCATGTTGCCAATAATAATACCTTGAACGTTTTCTTTAATAAAGAGTTCTGCGGTTTTAATTCCTTCTTCAACGCTGCCTACGCAACCGTCTTCGGTAAGTTCTTCCGAAGGAACAACAATTTCAAGTCCGGGGATTTTAGCAAATGCTTCAAGGCAACGGGCACGCATTTTGCCGGCAAGTTTACCGGTGTATGAGTTACCATCCCAAGACTCCCAGGTTGAAGGTACAAAACCAATTTTAACTTTTTCCATTATAATACTCTCCTTTGAAATAATTTTTATAAAATTAGGTTTTTAAAAAACCTATTATTTCTTTTGCAACGCTTTCGGCATCCAGCCCTTGTTCTTTATAAAGATTATCGGGTGATGCAGATGAACCATATTTGGTAACGCCTTTAGCAACAAAGTGGCAATTCACCTTATTCTCAAGAATAAGTTTTGCAACCAAACCGGCAATACCGCTATGAACAATGTGGTCTTCATAGGTTAAAACAAAACCGGTTTTAGCCGCCTCTAGAACCTTTTCTTTATCGAGTTTAAGGGGAGTGCTTAAATTCAAAATGCCAATATCTATGTTGTTATCGCTTAAAATTTCGGCCACTTTTAAGGCTTTGTGCGCCATATTGCCGTAGGTTATAATAACGCCCTTTGTTCCGCGCTTTAACCATTCACCACGGCCATATTTAAAGCCTAATTTTTCGCCCTTTTCGTCGCATAGAATAGGCATTTTAGAACGGCCTGCAATAACCGCAACCGCTTTTTTGCTGGAAGCGGCATAGCGTACGGCCGAAACGGCCTGGTTTGCGTCGGCAGGAACAATAACCTCAAAACCTAATAGATTAGACATTAAACTTAAATATTCAACACACTGGTGGGTTTTGCCGTCTTCGCCTACGTCTAAACCTGCATGTGTAGATAAAAGTTTAATTGGCGCCTTATTTAAATCGGCCATACGATTTTGGCTATACGTTTCGGCAATATTAAATACCGAAAAATCTGCCTGAAAAGCTATAATTCCGCTTTTTGCCATAGCCGCTGCAACCGTTGCAGAGTTGTGTTCTGCTATGCCGCATTCAATAAAGGCATTTTCTCGGTTTGCCTTAATTCCCGAAAGTTTAACCGAAGCTTCCAGGTCACAGTCGAGCGCGGCAAACGGCACTTCGGGGAATTCAACGGCCAAATCGGCAAGTGCCTTTCCTAAACCGCTTCTTACGTCTACGCTTTCTCCGAAAGAATAGGGGGCAGACTCGGTATAGTCAAGTTCAGGGTAAGGGTATAAAATAAATTTTTTACCACTAAACTGCTTTAAAACCGATAATTCTTCATCGTTTAGTTTAAAGCGTTCAAGGCTTAACTCTTTTAAATTGTTGTCTATTAAAGTGCCGTGAAAATTATAATCGTTTTCAATTTCGGGAATACCTTTTCCCATAACGGTGTTTGCAATTATACAGGTAGGGGAGTCTATATTTGAAACAGATTCTTCAATTTCTTTAAAATCGTGTCCGCAAACTTGTTTTACCGCCCAACCACACGAAGAATATTTATCATATACCCTTTGTGCGCTAATGTCGGCAATGGTTCCGCTTGCCTGCAAACCGTTAAAATCAACTATGGCAACCAGGTTATCAAGATTATGCTTAACAGCAAACTCTCTTGCCTCTTGAAGTTGGCCTTTTTCTTGTTCGCCATCGCCCATAACAACGTATATTGTGCCGGGCTCGTTTTTTAACTTTTTAGCTAAAGCAAAACCGCAACCAACCGATAAACCCTGCCCGAGTGCGCCGCTGCACCATTCAATTCCGTCTACCTTTATCGAAGGGTGTCCTTCATACGGGGCGGCCTTTCTAAAAGAAGCAACCGCGTCTTCTATGTCAAAATAGCCCGTATTTCCCAGTACGGAATATATTGCTGCAGAGGTGTGTCCATGGCTAATAACCAGTCGATCTTCGCTTTCCATAAAGGTGCGAAGAAAAGCGTATATGTCTACCGACGATAACGAACCGCCAATATGGCCCGAACCCGCATTAGAAATCATTCTAACAATGTCAAACCTGCATTTTTTAGAAAGGATTTCTAAATACTTTAAATCAACCTTTTTCGTACTATTCACCTTACTTTTGGAAAATTTCTTTTTCGTAGTTTTCAATTTCTTCTTTACCGTCTAAAATTTTAAACAAAATTTCATAGGTTTTTTGCTCGTTTGGAAGAATAGAATCTACCATGCCGGTTTCTCTTGCATTTATAATACCGCAAGGTAGGCAATTGCCGGGTTCAAGCCCTACAACATATTCTTTTTGGTTTAACATCTTCCACTCATTGAAATATGGTAATTGGTCTTTACGGTATTCAAGAGCAAGCCCCATTTCAAGTTGGTCATTTACAAAGGCAAGTTTAACTAAACCGTTTTCGCCTTCGTTCATATCGTGAGAATAGCAACGTTCGGCAATGCCTAAAACAGGATCGCTAAACTCAAACGCTTTAGCCTTTTCGGCCTCAGCTTCGGGCGAAAGCCCTGTTACAGTTTTAGAATTTGAAACAAAGCGGCTGTTTTTATCAAGCAAGGGGTAACCAACATTTATATGATAAAGCAACATTACCTCTTGGGGTAAAACGTTAAGGTTAGAAACCGTGTCTTTCAGTTTAAACTCTTTGCTGCCAAGAGTTGTAGAAATTTCTCTTCTAAGGGTTAGGTGTTCACCGTGTAAAACTGCTTCGCGCATAAGGCCCGAAACCTTCATAACATATTCGCCGTCTACAAAGTCTTCGAAAACGCTAACCTGTTCTGCGGCACAGTTGGAAATACGGCCGTGAATACCATATTCGCGTTCGCCAATTACGCTATGAGTTACCTTTTGAGGGCCGCCAACGTTAAGCAAACCACAGGTTGTTAACATACCTGCAAAAAAGTTATGTAACCAGTTCATACCGTTGCTTTCGTAATAGTCGGGGGAAACAACCCCTGTTTTCGACATATAGTTTACGGGGCAACCTCTGTATTCGGTCCAAGCAATGTCCATACCTCTTCCGGGAAGAACGGTAAATTGCAAACCTGCGCCGGTTTTAACCTCTACGGCTTCTATGCCTTTTGCCTTTCCGTCGGCAAACACGTATCTTTTAATACCGCCAATCTGCGAAATGTTGCCGTATTTGGTTTTATCAATGTTTTTATAATCCCAATATTTCATACTGTTCACCTTAAAGTTCTACAACGCGCTTTTCTTTATGAGATTTCAGTGCGGCAGTAAGTAGTTCGTGAGACTGCTTTGTTTCTTCAAGGGTAAAGCAACCAAACTCAACCTCTTCGCCGGTAAGTTCCTTAATAAAGGAACACCACATTTGTAAAATGGCATCGGTAAAGCCAAATTCAAATATACCGCCGGTAATGGTTGCAAATTGAGGTTTGTAGCCAATGTTTAGTTTACACCAAGCCTGTTCTTTGCCAACTGCCTGGGTATAAGAGAAAATATTAGGTTCGTTTGTAGTAAATTTAGCGGAACATTCAAGTCCGTGAATTTCAATATACCATTCGTCGGTAGAACCGGGAGACATACGTTTGGTTTCTACAAACATGGGGAAACGGTCGTTGTTTTTATCTACTGTGTTGCAAACAAGTGTTGCGTTGTCCCAGGTTTCGCAAGGAACAATGTTTCCCTTGCCGTCGGGTCTTTCGGTAGCAATGTTTGAAAGCACAGCATATACATCAAGAGGTTTCCAACCAACATGGAAGGGAACGTGTTGGGTATGAATTCCCAAGTCACCCATACAACCGTATTCACCATTGATGTTAATCATACGCTTCCAGTTAATGGGTTTGGTAAGGTCCATATCACTACTGTGATTAAAACCAATTTTAACCTCAATAATCTTTTTGAATCGGTTTTCTTTAATCCATTTAATAAGTTCTTGACAAGCGGGGTAGAAGGGGAATTCACTCGCACATCTAACAACTACTTCGGGGTGATTTGCTGCGGCTGCTAAAATCTTTTCATTTGCAGCATAGTCTATACCAAAGGGCTTTTCTCCAAGAAGATGTTTACCTGCGTTTATAATATCGCTGTAAACCTCACCGTGAAGGTTATGGGGAAGTGCGCAGTAAACTGCGTCTACGTCTTCTCTTGCAAGCAATTCTTTATAGTCATCGGTAGAAAAGGTAATCGAACTAAAATTATCGGTAAACCATTTAATAGCGTCGGTGTTGCGGTCGCATACTGCAACAATTTCGGGAACGGCAATATCGTCGGTTAAATGGCACCAACGTGCTGCTGCCGAAGCGAATTCACGGCCCATAAGACCGCATCCAATAATTCCAAATCTAATCTTTTTACTCATGTTAATCTCCTTCGTATATCGATTTTACTGCATTATACATTTTTTCGTATTTATAAAACAGTTCGCAATATTCGTCATGCCTTTTTTGGTTTGGCATAAACACACTGTTGCATCTTACCAAGTTTTTAACTGCGGTAGGTATATCGCTGTATACCCCCATAGCAACGCTTCCGAAAATAGCCATAGCAAGTGTTCCCGTTTGGGGAATCTCAAGCCTTTTAATCGGAATTCCTAACATATCGGCCTTTAACGAGAGTATTTTATCGCTGTTCGACATACCGCCTGCTACATACATTTCGTTTAAGGTAAAACCTGCTTTTTCTAAACATTTTAAATTTACCTTAATTTCGTAGTTTAAGCTCTCAATAACGCTTTGTGTTAAATCTTCGCGGGATGTTGTAAGGTTTAGTCCTACAATTGCGCCTACCGAATTGTCGTCCATATACGGAGTAGCCGCACCGGCAAAGTGGGGCATAAAGAATATTCCTGTAGGCTTATCACCAATATTGTTAAGCAATTG
>JAZODO010000128.1:0-1687 GCA_045597065.1 Acutalibacteraceae bacterium
GAACAGTTATTCTGCTCTTAAATAGACTTCATTCAAAACTGGCGTTTTGTCTGAATTGTCCTTAATTTACTTTGATTTCTCAAATTAATTGTCGGGTCCAATTTCTTGTTTGTCGTTGTTTAATTTTCAAGGTTCGTTCGCGCCGCTTTTTTTGCGGTGCTCGATTATAATACCACAGTGATTTTCAAATGTCAACACTTTTTTTCAAAAAAATATAAAAAATTTTGCATTTGTTTATTATTGCAAAAATGCTTAAAAAATACGTCCTATTTTGACACTTTTCACTAACCGATTAGCGCTATTTCATATATACTCGGAGTTTTTCGAGCGCCTTCTTTTCTTTACGGGAAACCTGCACCTGAGAAATACCTAAAATTTTAGCCGATTCGGTTTGAGTTTTTTCACCGAAGTACCTGAGTTTTATTATTTCCTGTTCGGTTGAATTTAAACGAGAAATTGCGCTGTTTATTAAAAGTTTAGAACATATTTCATTTTCGTAGCTTTCGCTAGGCAGGTCATATTCCCCTACCCCATCTTCGCTTTCGAAGGTTAGCGACAAAACCTGCTTTGACGCTTCGAGCGCTTCGACTATTTCTTCGGGCGAAATTTCTAACCTTTCGGCCAACAATGAAACGGTTGGTTCGAACCCGAGTTTTTCTAGCATTTCTTGTTCTCTTACTACCTTCATAGAAACTTCTTTTAACGAACGAGAAACCTTTATTGCGCCACTATCTCTAAATAAGCGTTTGATTTCGCCTAGTATTGTAGGAACGGCGTAGGTTGAAAAACAAAGGCCACGCGAATGGTCAAAACCGTCGGCCGCCTTAACAAGGCCTAAACAACCTACTTGAAAAATATCGTCGTATTCTATTCCACGCCCTACGAATCTTTTACAACAAGAGTGTACCAAACGCACGTTTGATTCAATTAGTTCATTTCTGTTTTGCATTTTCTTTAACACTAATTTGTTTTTTCATTGTAACGGTTGTTCCCTTGCCTACTTTAGATAAGACTCTAATACTATCCATCATGCTTTCCATTACCGCAAAGCCTAAACCTGCACGTTCTTCGCCGCCGGTTGTAAAAAGCGGCTGCATAGCCTCTTCAACATTTTCGATTCCGCAACCCTTATCGCGAATTTTCACCTTAAGCAAATTACCATTTAAAATTTCGCATGTTATGTAGATAGGGCCTATGCTATTTTTATAGGCGTGGACACTACAGTTAGTAACTGCTTCGGAAACCGAGGTTTTAATGTCGGATATTTCTTCGAGTGTTGGGTCGAGCTGAGCCGCAAAGGCAGCTACTGTTACACGGGCAAAGCCTTCGTTACACGACCTTGAGGGAATACATAGGGTAAATTTATTCTTTTCCATTACTTATCTCCTTTATCTATGGTTGCGAGGCGGTCAATTCCCGCCAGTTTCATGATTTTATAAATGTTTGCCGAAAGGTTTGAAAGGTTAAGCTTTGCGCCGCTTTTTTGTAAGTTTTTGAAACGGCCCATTACAAGCCCTATCCCCGAACTATCCATAAAGGTAACTCCACCAAAATCGAGAATTAAAAGCGACGGCATATTAAAGGTTATTGCGCTATCTATTTCTTCTCGCATATTTTTTGCAGAGTGGTGGTCGATTTCGACTTCGAGATAGACGGTTAACACCTCTCCTGTTAAGTTTATTCTCAT
>JAZODO010000129.1:0-6637 GCA_045597065.1 Acutalibacteraceae bacterium
TTAGCTGATATATCGGACAAGGTTATGCTATTACCGTAATGGCTTTCTATATACAACACCGCATCACGAAGTTTTGGATTTTTAATGATTGGCGTGTTATCCGATTTCTGATGGGTTAAACCATAGCCAATAAGACCGTACATACGCTCTAATGCGATAATAATTTCCATAAAATAGGAACGCCCTCTACAAGACCAATACCAATCTCTTTGCTCGGTTAGTTCCTCTAACATATAATCGGCAGATTGTTCAATTTTTTCTACCTGTGTCTCGGCGATAGGAATTATATATGCTTTATCAATAAACGGTTTTAACATAAACATATCGTGGGTGGTAGCGATATCACCGTAATTTTTAGAACGTAAAAGTTCAAAAGTCATATTTATGTTTAAGAATTTAGGGTGGAAGTACACACAAGTGTATTGAGCTTTTGATTTTGATACGAGCCGCGGATTTTCGAATTCGTCAAAGCACAAAAAAGACGGAGCATTAGCAGTAACTTTCTCACTGCCAACTTTAAATTCTAATTTCCCTTTAGTGAGTATAATGAGTAAAAAACACTTGTCCTTAATATTGATATTATCGAGAATGTCGTCTTTGACGCACTCGACAAAAGCAACCTTGCCCTCGTTATACTTTCTGCCAACCGTAATATGTTCCACCTATTATACCTCGTTATTCTTCAGAATGATTTTTTATACTGCAATTCTTAAATTTAACCTTTGAATGAACAGATTTAAAATTATGAATCGAAGAATCTGTAACATTATTTATAAAGCCTCCAAAAACTCCATTTTCCATTTGATTATTAGATAATGTTATTTTTTTGCATTTTTCTAATACAACAGGGCCGATATTACAACCGTTGAAAACAATACATTGTTTATCTTCCAATTTGATAAGTTCAATAAATTTTTCTAAAGTTCTAATTCTCTCTTCAAGTGATTTTATATATTCTTCATTATACATATTTCTATCTCCTTTTTATTTATTTTACCATAATATAAAAACCTCCACAACATATAAACTTTATCTATTATAAAATTTATTTTATCTAAAATTAAATGTACGAAAAAACCGTTGCAGAAAATCTGCAACGGTTTCATTCTATGACGCATCTTTTAATTTATCGGCAGGAGCAAGACCCTGCCCTACACCCTCGGCGGATTCGAGCATTGTTTCGGCGAAGATGCCGTAGCCTTTTTTGGGGTTGTCCACCAAAACGTGGGTAACGGCGCCGATGAGTTTGCCGTTTTGAATAATCGGGCTGCCCGACATACCCTGTAGAATACCGCCGGTAGAATTTAATAGCCGTTCGTCGGTTATCTCTACCAAAAGGTTTTGAATTTCGCCTTGATTTCTAATTTTAACGTTACAAGCGTAATAGTCGGGTTGGTTTCCGTCTATTGTTGTTAAAATATAACCTTTACCGTTTCTAACCTCTTGTTTTAAGGCTACCGACATAAGGTTGTTTAACACTATATCGCAACTAAGGTTACCGTATACGCCATTTTCACAGTTAATATTAAAATCGGCTATTTTTTTGCCCGAAAAAACGCCCGACAGTTCCCCTGCTTCACCAGACGAAGACCTTTTATAAGAAACAATATTAGCGGTTACAAACTCGCCCGAATTTAACGATAAAAGGGTACCTGTATCGGAGTCGCATATTCCGTGGCCAAGGCCTGCAACAACGTTATAGGTTGGGCTATAAAAGGTTAGAGTTCCTATTCCTGCCGAAGAATCTTTAACCCAGACCCCTGCTCTATAAGTTCCCGAAGATTTAGACATAGAAGGATAAAAACTAATAGTTTTCGATTTGCCTGAACTTATAATTTCGGCTACAACAGGTTCGCCGTTTGAATTTTTAATTATTTCTAAAACGTCTTCGTTTGTATAAACCTTAACGCCATTTAGAGAAACGATAAAATCGCCTTCTTTAAGACCTGCAGTTTTAGCGGGATTTTTATCGCCGTTTTCGGTATCTACTTCAGTAAACCCAACGACCAAAACGCCTTCGGTATAAATTTTAATACCAAACGGACTGCCTAAAACTGCAACCTGCATTTGGTCTACTACCTTAACGCTTATTTGTTTTACGGGAACAATACCCAACACCTTTAAATCCATTTTAAAGGTGTTTCCCGAAACGGCGGTACTACTTACTAGTTTATTTTCATTAGAAGAATAAGAAACCCTTACGGGAACTAACGAATCTATTTCTAAAACTTCGCCGGTATTTACGTTATAGTAGCTAGAAACATTATTATTTACATAAATTAACGAAGCAAAAACTATTATAGATAATAAAAAGAAGAAAAGACAAACCGTTTTAATAAAAATTCTTGCTATTTTCATTTTTCACCGTCCTTGTTCCTGCATAAGTTACTATTTGCAAATACCCAAAGGTTATTACCTATAAAAAATTAGCATTTAACTAAAATCGTTTCTTCGCCAATAATTTCTATGCTTTCCCAAGGAATTATTAGGTCGTCATCTCGGCCTAAAAGTCCAAAACCTTTAGTTTTTCCAAAAATTACTACCGAAGAAAGTTTACCTGTTTCGGTATCGAGTTCAACATCTCCTACAAAACCTAAAATTGAACCATCGCTAATACAAACAACTTGGCGGTCTTTAAGTTCGGCTATTCTTTGAATCATATAATCACCCATAAATTATATGATTATACCCTTATGAATAGCCCTTAATTTTACAAATTGCACCCTTTTCTAAACGCGAAACTTGGGCTTGAGAAATTCCAATTTGACTAGAAACTTCCATTTGAGTTTTACCCTTCATATATCGAAGCGATAAAATAAGGCGTTCGCGGTCGGAAAGTTTTTTTATTTCTTCTTTAAAGGAAATTTCGTCGAGCCAATTACGGTCATCGTTTTTATCGCCTACTTGGTCTAAAACGAAAATTGTATCGCCTCCGTCGGAATAAACCGGTTCGTATAGCGAAATAGGGTCGACAATACTTTCTAGCGCAATAACAACTTCGGCCTTAGAAATTCCAAGCCTTTCGGCAATTTCATTAACGTTTGGTTCGCGGTTAAATTCGTTTGTAAGTTGTTCTTTAACCTGCATAGCGTGATAGGCAGTATCTTTTATAGAACGACTAACCCTAATAGAATTATTATCTCTAAGGTATCTGCGAACCTCGCCAATTATCATAGGAACGGCGTAGGTGGAAAATTTTACCTGTTGAGTAACATCAAAATTATCGATAGATTTTATAAGGCCTATACAACCTATTTGAAAAAGGTCGTCTAGATTTTCTCCGCGGCCTGTAAAACGCTGAATGACGCTTAAAACCAACCTTAAATTTCCGTTTATAAGCTCTTCGCGAGCAGTTTTACTACCCTCTTTTACCTTTAAAAGAAGTTGTTCCTTTTCTTTTTCTTTTAAAACGGGCAATTTTGATGTATCTACCCCACAAATTACAACCTTGTTTATATACAAGAAAAACACCTCCGCATTAAAATTATTGCCTGAGATGTTAAAAATTAACCTTATTAAAATTATTTTATTTCGACAAAAAAGCACCCTTTCGGGTGCTTTTTTAGTTCTTAATTTTTGCAGTATCAAAAAGTAGTTCAATAGCCATATCGTAGGCTGCAGCTTGTTGAATATTTATTTCGTTAAATCCTTGTTCGGCTAGGTTTTCGCCATATTTTTTTATAAGTTGTTCCCTTTTATCTTCAATATGTCTTACGGTTAGTTTTTTGTTATTATTTTCGATTATATAATAAGAAAGCAAATAAACGTCTATAACGGGTTTTACTTCGTTTTCTTCAATATCTTCGATTAAATCTTCTTTTGTAAGATTATGACTGCTTAAATAGTTGCTAACCGATGTACCGTTTTCGGCACAAAGTTTCGCAAAAGATTTATAGGCATCATCGAAAAGAATGCCGAATTCTTTCTCGGGGTATTTAATAATTGTTGTCTTGTCGGACATTTTATGGAAAATACAAACTCCAACCGCATATTTATCGGCCTTTTCACGATAATCGGCTAGCGACAAAAAGCCATACTCTTTCGCTATTTCTTCAGTAGGGGCTGCCCTTTTAATTGCGAAGTTTACGGTAACTTCGAACCTAACCTTTTTACCAGCAACGCCGGAGTTAGCAAAGTTTGAAGGTAATTTTAGTTTTAAGGTAATAGTTTCGCCGATTTTAGCGCCAATAAGGCCATCTTCAAAACCGTCTACCGTAAAATAGCCCGAACCGATTTCAAGTTCATAATTTACACCGGTGCCATATAAAAAAGTTTTACCGCCGACATAGCCTTCGTAGGTAATATTAACGATATCGCCATATTCAACTATACCCTCGGTAGCTTCATAATTTAAGTTTGTACCGAAAGTTTCTTTATAATAATTATTAAGCGCGTCAATATAAGCAGACGAGTTACGGTTTACAACATTTGAATAACTATCTACCGAAACGTACTTTGCCATATTATAGTTGTAGTATAACTTTGTACCGCAACCTGATAAAATAGATACAATAAGCGCAACCGAAAGAATTACTGCTATTGCCTTTTTCATAGATTATTCTTCCTTTAACTGATTTAATGAAGAAGCTTTTAAATAGGCGTTAATAAATCCGTCGAGGTCGCCATCCATAACGGCATTAACGTTACCGCTTTCAAAAGAGGTTCTATGGTCTTTAACCAGCGTATAAGGCATAAACACATACGACCTTATTTGAGAACCCCAAGCAATTTCCTTTTGAACGCCTTTAATATCTTCAATTTTATCGAGATGTTCTCGTTCTTTAATTTCAATAAGTTTAGATTTAAGCATTTTCATAGCCATTTCGCGGTTTTGATGTTGGCTTCGTTCATTTTGACAAGCAACAACTATACCGGTTGGAATATGGGTAATACGAATGGCCGATTCGGTTTTATTGATATGCTGACCGCCGGCACCGCTTGAACGATAAGTATCAACCTTTAAATCGTCCGGTTTAATTTCAACCTCTACGCTATCGTCGATTTCGGGCATAACGTCTAGTGATGCAAACGAGGTATGTCTTCTACCCGAGGCGTCGAAAGGAGAAATTCTAACAAGTCGATGAACGCCGGCTTCGCTTCTTAAATAGCCATAGGCGTTTTCGCCCTCGATACGTAAAACAGCGCTTTTTAGACCTGCTTCGTCTCCATCTAAAAAGTCGATAACGCTGGTTTTAAAGCCGTGTGCTTCGCCCCAACGAGTATACATTCTTACGAGCATTTGGTTCCAATCTTGGGCTTCGGTACCGCCTGCGCCCGCGTGAAATGTTAAAATAGCATTAGATTGGTCGTATTCGCCAATAAGAAGGGTTGCAAGGCGCATTTTAGAAAGCGAAGAAACAAATTCTTCTACCATATTAGTAGCTTCGGGTAGTTCAGACTCGTCTTCGAGTTCGTTTGCCATTTCGATAAGAACTAATGTGTCTTCGAAAAGGGCTTTTATACGGTCGTACTCTTCTACTTTTGCTTTAAGTTTGCTAGTTTTTTGAACTATATTTTGAGAATTTTCAATATCATCCCAAAAACCGGGAGCCGAAGCTTGAGCTTCAAGTTTTGCGATTTGTTCGGTTAAGCTTTCGTAACCAATTGCATCGCGAAGGTCGGTAAGTTCATCTTTAAAAGAAGAAAGTTTAAGTCCTAATTCTTCAAATTCGAGCATATTATTTTACCTTTCTGCAAACAAATGCACACCAGTTATCTTTTGTGTGTCTTTCAATAATTTCAAAACCAAAACGCTCAAAGCCGTTTACAACATCAGCTTCGCGAACATCAATAATTCCCGAAGTAATTAAAACGCCATCTTCGGTCATATAGTTTTCTACGTTTTCTAAAAGTTTAATAATAACGTCAGCCACAATATTAGCGCAAACAACGCTATAACGGCCAGAAACTTTATCGGCCAAGTCGCCAACAATATACTCTGTTTTATCGGTTACATTATTTATTTCGGCATTTTCGCGAGCAACCTTAACCGACTGCGCATCTATATCAACGCCAATAGCAGAGGTTGCGCCAAGTAAAACCGAAGCAATACTTAAAATACCGCTACCGCAGCCAATGTCTAAAACGGTAGAATTTTCATTTACATAATTTTCAAGTATTTTAAGGCAAAGCGAGGTTGTAGCATGAGTACCGGTACCAAAAGCAGCGCCAGGGTCAATACTTAATACAACTCTGTTATTTAGGTTATTATATTCTTCCCAACTTGGTCTTATAACAAGTTTTTCGCCCACTTCGGTACACTTAAAAAACTTTTTCCAACCGTCAGCCCAGGTAGAGTCGTTAACCTCTTTACTAACAAATTCAAAAGGAATATTTGAAGCCGAAAGAAGTTCTTTAATATATTCGGCAGTTTCGATAGCGTTATCTTCTTCAGAAATAAAGATATGTATTACCGAAAAATTACGGTCTTTATCTAAAAGTTCTTGGTCGATAAGGTCGATATGGGCAATTTCCCAAGATTGTTCAATTAAATCCGAATAGTCTTCAATATAAATTCCGTAAGGGACAGACATATTAGCAATTGCTGCAGCTTGTTCGGTATATTTTGAGCCTACTTTTAAAGAGATTTGTGTCCAATTCATAAGATATCTCCGTTTCTTAATCATATTTAATTATT
>JAZODO010000130.1:0-2853 GCA_045597065.1 Acutalibacteraceae bacterium
CAAACCCCCTTTCATTCTTTTCAACACATACTATGCAAAAAAATATTTAGTTGTTACTAAAATTAAATTAAAAAATATTATTGACTTTCCCTGACTTTTGGGTATAATAAAATTAAAGGTCAAAGAAAGTCAAATTTCGAAAGGCGTGATTTTATGAGAATGAGCGATTTAATCGCCGCAAGAATTTTAGAGCTTATAGAAGAATCAGAAGAAAATATAGCTGAAATCGGCCGTAATGAACTTGCCGCTATGGTAGGTTGTGCGCCAAGCCAAATTAACTATGTTTTATCTTCTCGTTTTACTCCCGAACGCGGCTTTATTATAGAAAGCCGAAGAGGTGGTGGTGGTTATGTTCGAGTTTCTAGGGTAAAACTTAATAGAACCTCGGCAATAATGCATATAATTAACTCTATAGGTGTTTCTATCGACCCTATGGATGTTCGCGTAATAGTTGAAAACTGTAGCCAAGCAGGGCTTATTTCTACCGAAACGGCTCGCCTTATAAACTCTGCGGTTTCAACCTCGGCTCTCTCATCAGTACCCCAAGGGTATCACGGTTACCTTCGTGCCGCAATAGTTAAACAAATGCTTTTAACCCAAATTTAGGAGGTAGTTTTATGTTGTGTCAAAAGTGCGGTAAATACGCCGCTACAACCCATATTAAAACCGTTATTAACGGTAAAGCAACCGAACAAAACCTTTGCGGTTATTGTGCCGCAAACGGAGGTTTTGGCGGTTTTGGTAATAGTACCTTTTCAAGTTTACTTGCTTCTATGCTAGGTCAGTCTACGGCTTTGCAAAATGCCCAAATTTTAGATAAATGTTCTTGTTGCGGCGCCACATTTGCCGATATTTCTAAAACGGGTAAGGTTGGCTGTTCTAATTGCTATACTGAATTTGGCGAAGAACTTTTGCCCTATTTAAAACGAATTCACGGAAGTTTAAATCACGTTGGCAAATCTATTGGTCCTAAAGAACTTGTAATGGTTGAAAACACTAATCCTATTGATAAACTAAAAGCAAAACTTGCAAGTCTTGTTGCTTGTGAAAATTACGAAGAAGCAGCCCTGGTTCGTGACGAAATTAAAAGATTGGAGGGCGAAAAATAATGTCTAGTTGGTATAAAGAATCTGATAAAAATAACGATATTATCGTTTCTTCAAGGGTTCGTTTGGCCCGAAACCTAGCCAATATGCCTTTTCCTGCCAGAATGGATGAATCCGCCCTTAAAGACCTTACCTCAAAGGTTAAATCTGCGTTAGAGAAAATTGCGGAAAAGGGCGAAATTCGCCTTAAATTTATTTTAATGGACGATATCCCCGAAAACGAAATCTATGCTATGGTAGAGCGCCACGTTATCAGCCCCGACTTTGCCCGTAATTTTCATAATAGAGCTATCGCAATTTCTGAAGATGAAAGCATTAGCATTATGATAGGCGAAGAAGACCATATTAGAATTCAGGTAACCCTGCCCGGAGATAATCTCTACCTAGCCTATAAAATTGCCGACCAAATCGATACCGCATTGGCAGAAATTCTACCACTCGCTTTTAGTGAAACTTTAGGCTTTTTAACCGAATGCCCAACCAATATCGGAACAGGTCTTCGCGCCTCTGTTATGTTACACCTTCCCGTTTGCGAAAGTAGGGGAGTTATAAACTCTATTTCCGAAACTGCCGGTAAAATAGGCCTTACTATTCGCGGAATGTATGGCGAAGGTAGTAAGGCGGTAGCCTCGCTTTATCAAATCTCTAATCAGATAACCCTTGGTATAAGCGAAAAAAATGCTATCGAAAACCTAAAGGTTATAGCCGAGCAGATTGTTGAACGCGAAAAACAAAACCGAATGTCGTTAGAACGCGTTGAACTTGAAGATACCGTTATGCGCGCATTTGGAACCCTAAAGTATGCAAAACTTGTTAGTACCGAAGAATTTATGAAACTAATTTCTTTGATTAAACTAGGTATTAGTGAGGGAATAATTGAAAATAGTAATATTTTACCAATTCGTTTGCTAATCGAAGCGCAACCCCATATGTTAATTAGAAAATATTCGGCAACAACGCCAAAAGAAAGAGATTTAGCAAGAGCGCAAATGGTAAATGAAATTCTTAAATAGAGGTGAATTTTATGAAATATTCGTTCGATGGCTTTACCGAAAAAGCCAACGAAGCGCTTAACTTTGCAATAAGTTCGGCAGAGTATTTTGGCCATACCTACGTTGGAAGTGAACATCAACTTTTAGGCCTTTTAAAAACGGGGTCGGGTGTGGCTTCTACGCTCCTTAATAAACGAAACGTTACCGCCTCTAAAATAGAGGAGTTAATCGAAACGGTAATTGGTAGCGGAAATCCAACAACTTTATCGCCCGATTATTTTACTCCGCGCGCTAAAAGAGCGCTTGAATCGGCCGTAAAATTTAGCCGTAAACGCGGTAAAAATTTAGTTGGAACCGAGCACATTTTAGTAGGAATTTTAAGCGATGGCGACAACTATGCAATACGCTTTTTAAATGAACTTGGGGTAGATGTTGCCCTTCTTACTCGCGAAGCCGTTTCAGCTACGGGCGATGTAGAATCGGCCTCTAAAAGCCAAAGAAAAGCCCAAAAACCTAAAAAAGAAAGTAGTAATAGTTTAGATAAATTCGGTCGCGACCTTACCGAAGAAGCCCTTTCGGGTAAAATTGACCCGGTTATAGGCCGTAGCGAAGAAATAGAAAGGGTTGTTCAAATTCTTTGCCGAAGAACTAAAAATAACCCCTGTCTAATTGGCGAACCCGGTGTCGGTAAAACCGCTATTGCCGAAGGTATGGCCCTTAAAATTGCTTCGGGCGAAGCCCCCGAAATTTTAAAC
>JAZODO010000131.1:0-4687 GCA_045597065.1 Acutalibacteraceae bacterium
TATTAGAAAGGTCTAGGCAATAATCCTTCCAAGATTCAAGCCCAATTGGGCCATTAACCTGGAAAAGGGTTGGTGCTTCTTCCTTATCAATTTCGGCTAGTAAGGTTTGTTCATAGGTTCCTTGGGCCGCGGTTACAACCTTAACCTCTACCCCGGTTTCGTCAGTATATTGCTTTGCGAGTTCTTGCCAAGCAGTATCTTGTTCGGGTTTAAAGTTTAAGAAATAAACGCTTCCCGTATCGTCTTGTTTAGTTGGTCCACAACCTGAAAACAATCCCAAAGTTATGGAAACGGCCAAAATTAAAACTAGTATTTTTTTCATTATTTACCTCCAAAATACAAAAAGCTTAAAATTTGCTTTTTTAGTATCGTTGGAGTTAGTATGTGCATTTATTTTAGAAAAAAACAACCCGAAGAAAGAAATTTCTTCGGGTTTTAAAAATTTTACATTTTCATTGAAATGCCGTTTTGCTCTAGGTCAGCAATAATTTTATCGGTTACTGCCTTAACCTCTTCGCCTGTAAGGGTTCGTTCGGGGTGGGCAAAAGAAATTCTAACAGTAATAGATTTACCGTTTTCATCCGAGTAGGTGTCTACAACGCTAACTCCACTTATAAGTTCGCAATTTTGAACAGTAATTGCGTTATTTATAGGAGCAAAGGTATTAGATATAAATGAAAGGTCGATTTCCATACCGGGGAAACGGCCGGGTTCTTTATACTTAATACTTGCGTTTTCAAGTTCTGCAAAAGTGCTAAAATCGAGTTCGGCATAAACGATAGAAGCCTTTTTATCAATTTTAGAGGCAACGCTGGGATGAACAATTCCAATTTCGCCAATAGACTTATCGCCGCATAAAATTGTATTAAGATTTCTTGGGTGTTGATAAGATTTTTCGGCTAACTTCTTTTCGAAAGAAAGAGGTAGATGCTTAATATCGTCGGCCACAACCGAAAGCATATCGCGAAGTTCGAAATAAAGGGTTTCTACCGATTTTGTTTTACTAAATAAGGTAACAGCAAATTTCTTTTCTTCAACACAAAGATTTTTATCGTTAAGGCCACTAATTACGCGACCAATTTCAAAAACTCCAAAATCTGTAGAATAACCTGTATTATACTTAACTTGGCAAAGTTGAGTAGGAATAATAGATTTTCGAATGGTTTCGATATTGGGGTTTGCAGCGCCGATAAGTTTAACATTATCTTCTACATCAATACCTAGCGCTTTATATTCGTCGGTATATTGCCATACGTAGGAATGAAGTTCGTGAAGTGAATAACGCTTAACCAAAATATCTTTAACCTTATCTTCAACGGTTTTTTCTACGTCGGGTCTAACGGGAGCAATAGGCGCAGAAGCGGTATGAATTTCGAAATTATCGTAGCCGTAAATACGGGTAATTTCTTCAATAACGTCGGCCTTCATAGTAACGTCTTTAGTAGCACGCCAAGAAGGAACTATTACGCTAAAATCATCGCCCGAAAGAGTAAC
The DNA here is from genome assembly GCA_045597065.1 of Acutalibacteraceae bacterium. Classification (GTDB taxonomy): domain Bacteria; phylum Bacillota; class Clostridia; order Oscillospirales; family Acutalibacteraceae; genus SFWF01. The sequence goes on from JAZODO010000131.1 coordinate 1,495, forward strand.
CTTAAATCCTAAAGATTCTAAGGTTTTAACAATAGTTTCATTAGAAATTTCAATACCGGTATAGCGGTCTACAAACTTTTTATTAAAGTCGAGATTAACGGTATCATATTTAAATGCGTATTCGTCGGTAAGAGAAGAAACAACCTTTACTCCGTTATCGATACTAGTTAAGAGTTTAACAAAACGAGCAATAGCGGGAACAGTAAGTTCGGGGTCTAAACATTTTTCGTAACGCATAGAAGCATCGGTTCTATGAGCAAGGCGAACGGTAGACTTTCGAATAGATACAGCGTCGAATGTAGCCGATTCAAGGGTTAGGGTTGTAGTATCATCTACAATTTCAGAATCGAGGCCGCCCATAATGCCTGCAATAGCAACAGGTGTGTTATCGTTACAAATCATAAGGGTGTTTTCGTCTATATTGCGTTCTACACCATCGAGAGTTGTAAACTTAAAGGATTCAGCAAAACGCTTTATACGAAGCTTTTCAACCTTTCTTGAGCCGAAAGCGTGCATAGGTTGACCCATTTCTAACATTATATAGTTAGTAAGGTCGGCAAGAAGATTTATTCCTCTCATTCCGCAGTAGAAAAGGCGGATTCGCATATTAACAGGGCTTACGTTTTTAGTAATGTTTTCCACCTGTAAACAAGAATATCTTTGGCAAAGAGGGTCTTCTATTTTCATATCAATCTTAGGAAGGTTATTATAAGCCGAAAGGTCAACAGTATCAAGCGGTTTTAAAGGTCTGCCTGCAAGAGCAGCAAATTCACGAGCAATTCCATAATGGCCCCAAAGGTCGGGACGGTTGGTTAAAGATTTATTATCAACTTCGAAGATAATATCGTCGATATCGTAGATTTCCTTTATATCGGTACCGTTTTTTACATCTTCGGTAATATCAATAATACCCGAATTATCGTCAGAAATGCCAAGTTTCTTTTCAGAACAGCACATACCGAAAGAATCAAACCCCGCAAGAGGACGAGGCGCAATTGTAATTTCGCCAATTTGAGCGCCAACCTTAGCAAAAGCGGTTTTCATACCAACTCTAACATTAGGAGCTCCGCAAACAACATCGGTTAGCTTTCCGTCGCCGGCATCAACCTTTAAAAGATGAAGCTTTTTAGACTGAGGATGGTCTTCTACCGACATAATTTCGGCAACAACGATTCCGCTTAAATCGGAACCTTTCATAAATATCTCGTTTTCAACTTCGGCAGTAGAAAGAGAAAATTGATTTATAAGTTTAAGTTTGTCAAGCCCTGTAAAATCAACAAAGTCTGAAATCCAGTTCATAGATAATAACATAGTCAAATTCTCCTTTCTTATTCGTCGTCGGTAAACTGGGATAAGGTTTTAAGGTTTCCGCCGTTAAGGTCGCGAATGTCTTTAACGCCATATTTCATCATAGCAAGACGGGTAAGACCAAGACCAAAAGCAAAACCGGTATATTCTTCAGGGTCGATTCCGCCCGCTTTAAGAACTTCGGGATGAATCATACCACAGGGACAAAGTTCAAGCCAACCACTATGTTTACAAGAAGGACAACCTTCTCCGCCGCAGATAGCGCAGCTAATATCAAGTTCGAAACCGGGTTCAACAAATGGGAAGAAACCGGGACGTAGGCGAACCTTAACGTCGCGCTTAAAAACTTCGGAAAGCATTGTTTTCATAAAGAAAATAAGGTTAGAAATCGAAATATCTTTATCAACCATTACGCCTTCCATTTGGAAGAAGGTGTTTTCGTGACACGCGTCGGTAGCTTCGTTTCTAAAACATCTTCCGGGGAAAATTGCTTTAATGGGGCGACCTTCGTTAAAGAGGGCGTCTTTATATTTTTTATAAATAGCGTTTTGAGCCGCAGAGGTGTGCGACTTTAAAAGCTGTCCGTTTTCAAGATAGTATGTATCTTGCATATCACGGGCAGGGTGATGTTTAGGAATATTAAGGGCTTCGAAACATTCGTAGTCGGTAACAACTTCGCTATAATCTTCTACATTAAAGCCCATAGACTTAAATATTCTTTCACACTCGCGCTGTACCAGGGTAATAGGATGATAAGAACCGCGAGATAGGTCGGCAGGAATAGAAAGGTCGAACTCGGGCATAGCATTTAAAACCTTTTCGATTTCCTTTTCTTTAAGTTCTACCATTTTAGCCGAAATTTTTTCGGTTGCTTCATTTTTAAGAATATTAACGCTTTGGCCAAAATCTTTCTTTTCTTCGGGAGAAAGGTCTTTCATACCTTTAAGAAGGTCGGTAATACTTCCCTTTTTACCGAGATAAGCAATTCTAATGTTTTCAAGTTCTGCAAGTTCGCAAACACCGGAAAGTTCTTTTTCAAACTGCTCTTTAAGTTCTACTAACTTTGCGTTCATTATAAACCTCCATAAAAAAACGCCCCATACAAAAGTATGAGACGAAAATAGTTCCGTGGTACCACTCAAATTGCGGCAAAGCCGCCACTTTACATGCTTTAATGCAGCAACTACATCCTATATTTCTATAGGCAACTCACAAGCCGAAATTAGGCTAACAGTACCTTACGGTTTCACACCAAACGCCGCTCTCTTAAAAGGTTTACTGATGCTTTAAAAACTTGGTCACAGTCTTTTACAATTACCAAAATATTATACACATTAAATGCGTATATTGTCAAGGATTATTTTGTTCCTGTTGAACCAAAACCGCCTTCGCCTCGCAAAGTATCGGAAAGGTCTTCTACTTCGGTAAAATCTACCGCAAGATAGGGCGCAATAACGATTTGCGCTACACGTTCGTTAGCGGCGATTGTTTGAGTTTCGTTAGAATGATTATGAAGCGCTACCATTACTTCGCCACGATAGTCGCTATCGATTACACCAACCTTATTAGCGGGAGCAAGACCCCTTTTAGTAGCAATTCCGCTACGAGCGTAAACAAGGCCAACAAAGCCTTCGGGAATTTCCATAGCAATTCCTGTATGAACAAGTTTAGTTTCGCCCGGAGCAAAAGAAAGTTCATCTTCACAAGAATATAAATCGGCTCCTGCGGCAAATTTAGAACCATAAGACGGAATAGTCGCATTACTGTTTAACTTTTTAATTTTAAGTTCCATAATTTAAAACTACGGCCTTTCTAAAACGTTATATATAAAGTATATAACAACCGAGGGCTTTCTTCAAGAAGTTTTTTATTTAAAACCTTTACC
>JAZODO010000132.1:0-4328 GCA_045597065.1 Acutalibacteraceae bacterium
AGGTGACACTGTAGATGCTCCCGAAGCTCCCTCTAAACAGGTTAATGGTCAAAATTATGAATTTACCGGTTGGGATAAAACCGTAGATAAAAATGGTAACGAAACTTATACCGCTACCTTTAAAAAGCCCGGCGTTCTAGACCAAACCGGAACAGAAACCGACGGAATTTGGAACGGTAAAATTGCCGAAAAATTCATGGTTGGTACTGGTGAACAAAACAACCCCTATATTATTTCTTCTGCCGGTGAACTTGCGCTTGCAATAACCTCCGGCGGCAGTGGTAAATATTATATGCTTTCTAAAAACATCTATTTAAATGATGTTTCTTCAAGTGCTTGGGCATCCTCTGCTGAAAATATTTGGAATAATGGCGATGCTAACTGGAGCGGTTACCTCGACGGAAATGGTTATATTATTTATGGCCTTTATGTTCCGGATGGTACAACTACCTATGCGGGTCTTATAGCAAAGGCTCCTCGCGAAGGTGCATATATTAAAAACCTTGGTATTCGCTATGCAAACATTACCGGTGACAAAGCCGCTGCTTTTGTTGTAAGCGTTGAAGAATATTATGGAAAAGCAACCTTTGATTCTTGCTTTATTGATAAAACTGTTTATGTTACCTCTACAAATGAGTATGCAGGCGGTTTTGTTGCACTAATCAATAGACAAGACGAAAAAGCTTATGTTACTATTGATAATTGTTATTCAACCGCAATTGTTAAAGGCGGAACAAAAAATAACAATAAATTCGTAGGCGGATATGACGGTAAATTCTCTATCTCAAACAGTTACTCAAACGATAAAGTAGCTTCGACAAGTGGAAATGAAAGATATGTTTCAAAAATTTCTCCCGCATATACAAACTGTTACGGAACATCGCAACCCGACGCTAAAGATACTACGGCAGGCAACTCTTGGAATATAGTTTCTACCGCTCAAATGACAGGCTATGATGCTATAAATAATATGAGCGCTCTAGACTTTAAAAAAGTTTGGTTAGCTGTAGAGGGAGCAACCCCTGTTCTTCGTATCTTTGCTGAAAATCTTGGCGTAAAAGCAGCAATTCCGGAGAATGTTACTGTTGAAGATATCGACACTTTGAGAATTGATATTTTAAATGGTAATAATGGGCTCGATTATAATAGGGATGGCGCATCTAACGTTATAGATATGGTTGCTATGTTTATAAGTATTAACTCTGAAAAAGAAGAAATCGTAATGACACCTTTCACCCCAACAACCGTTACTTTATCTATTTACGATTCTAATTCTAATTCCTATGGCGTAAACTGGCAAACCCAAAACGAGCCTCAAAACCCCGTAGTTCAAATTTCTAAGGGTTCTGCTTTTAACGCTGAAACTGCTGTTGAATTTAACGCTACATATACAAGAGAACAAAGTTATGGAAACGATGGTAATGTTATTTACTACTATGTTTCTAAGGCTGTATTAAGCGGTCTTGAACTTGGCGAAACATATACCTACCGTTGTGTAGATAAGGGTGCTAATGCTATCGGCGAAACCTTTACATTTACTACTAAAACTGACTCTAACTCCTTTAAATTCGTTAATGTTAGCGACTCTCAAACTAAAGCAGAAGTAGAAAATAGCACCGACGGCACAGGAACAGGCTACGCTTATGGAAATACTATGTATGGCGTAGAACTTAATGGATTTAATCCTGACTTCATTCTTCATACAGGTGACATTGTTGAGTATTCTAAATACGAAAGTTATTGGAACTCTATGATTAACGATAATGCAAAATATTTTGCAGAAAATCCCATAGCAATCATTTCCGGTAACCACGACACCACCTATAAAAGTGATGAAAATGGCGGTAAGGAAATCTATAAACACTTTAACATAGATACCTCAAGCATTCCTGAAGGAAATACTAACTATGGTTTCTCTTATGCATATGATTACGGCAACACCAAGTTCATTATGCTTAACACCAACAATGGTGCAGCTAACGGTAAGCTTTCCGATGCTACCTATGCTTGGCTTGTAAACGTGCTTAAAAACAATAATCAAAAATGGACTATAGTTTCAATGCATGTTCCTATGTATTCGCCAGGTCAGTGGGGCTCGGCAGACAATTATAAAGCTCAGTCGTTAGCCCTTAGAGAACAACTTTCCGACCTCTTTGCAGAATACGGCGTAGATATGGTTCTTCAAGGCCATGACCATGTTGTTTCTAAAACCTATCCTATAGGCGTTGGCGGAACTATTCAAACCGATTATGAGTATGAAACAATCAACGGTTTCAAATATTATACCGGCGAAGGCGGAGTTCTTTACGTTATGAACGGTACCGCAGGTAACGGCACAAAGAGAACCTACGATACCGCTGAAACCGAGTACTACGACTACACAAACAACGGTTACGCTTCTACTTGGTCTGAAATAGAAGTTTCCGAAAATACAATTACGGTTAATGTTTATTATTACAACAATGGTTCACCAAAACTTTTAACCGGCTACGGTATTAAAAAGTAATTTAATACTTAAAATTAGAACCTCCCAAATTTTGGGAGGTTCTTTTTGTTTTTAACTTTTAATAAGCGAGGCATACTAACCTTATAAAAATTTAAAAGAGGGTTAATGTGCAAATTTCAAACGATATTAAATATATTGGCGTAAACGATAATAAAATAGACCTTTTCGAAGCCCAGTTTCCAACCCCAAACGGGATGTCTTATAATTCGTATATAATATTAGATGAAAAAATTGCGGTATTAGATTCGGTAGAAGAAGATTTTGGCGATTTGTGGATTTCAAATATAAAGGGCGAACTAAATGGAAAAATCCCCGATTATCTTATCGTTCATCATATGGAGCCTGACCACTCTTCGAATATATTTCGTTTTATAAAAGAATTTCCAACCGCTAAAATAGTATCATCCAAAAAAGCCTTTAATATGATGAATAACTTTTTTAAAACCGATTTTTCTGAAAATCAAATAATAGTAGGAGAGGGCGACACCTTAAATCTCGGTCGCCATACTTTAACATTTTTTACGGCTCCCATGGTTCATTGGCCCGAGGTTATTGTTTCATACGATAATCTAGATAAGGTTTTATTTTCGGCCGATGCTTTCGGAAAATTTGGAACAACCGATACGTTGGAAGGGTGGACCAATGAAGCAAGGCGGTACTATTTCGGTATTGTAGCTAAATATGGGCTTCAAGTTCAGTCGCTTCTTAAAAAACTTTCGAACCTCGGCGTTAAAACAATATGTTCGTTACACGGGCCGGTACTCAAAGAAAATATAAGTAAATATTTTAGCCTTTATAATACTTGGTCTTCTTATATGCCCGAAGAAGATGGCGTTTTTATTGCATACACTTCCGTTTATGGGCATACTAAAAAAGCGGTAGAACTTTTGGCAAAAATCCTAAAAGAATCCGGACAAAAAAATATAGTTCTTTGCGACCTTGTTCGAACCGATATGTCAAAGGCGGTTGAAAATGCATTTAGATATAGTAAACTTGTTCTAGCTACAACAACCTACAACGCTACTATTTTTCCAACAATGAACAAGTTTATAAACCACCTTACGGAAAGGGGTTTCAAAAATCGAAAGGTAGCATTTATTGAAAACGGCAGTTGGGCTCCCTCGGCCGAAAAAATTATGAAAAGATTATTAGAAAACTCAAATAATTTGACATATTATAAAAATGTTGTTAAAATAGTTTCATCAGTAAGCTATGAAAACATCGCTCAAATAAAAGCCCTTGCAAAAGAACTTTCAAACTGATTTTGGAGGTGAATCTTTTATGAAATATGTATGTGATATTTGCGGTTGGGTTTACGATGAAGCGGTAGGCGACCCCGATAGCGGTATTGCCCCTGGAACCCGTTTCGAAGACCTTCCCGAAGACTTTGTTTGTCCTCTTTGCGGAGTAGATAAAGACAATTTCAGTAAAGCAGAATAATATTAAATTCGCCTCGCGCAAAAAAGCGCGGGGCGAATTGCTTTTTTGTTGCAATAGCGTGTTGTTTTTGATATAATATTTTAATAATACCATTTTTAAGGTTGGTGAGAAATTTGCAGTTTAAGCGTTGGGTTGTAAACTCTATCGATAAGCCTTTGGCGCTAGAACTAGCCGAAGAATGTAATATAGACCCATTTGTAGCGCTTATCGCTTCGGGTCGCGGTTATACCGACCCTGCCGAACTAGACGAATTTCTTTCCGACGAGCTTATTTTGGCCGACCCTTATGAACTTTCCGACATTGAAAAAGCGGCCGAAATTATTAACGAATCAGTTTGGGCCGAAGAAAAAATAGCCGTTTTTGGCGACTACGATGTTGACGG
>JAZODO010000133.1:0-2552 GCA_045597065.1 Acutalibacteraceae bacterium
ATTGATGATAAAGACCTTGCATTATCTGTTGAGGGCAAAAACGCAGTAACAGTTATGTCTATACATAAATCCAAGGGATTACAGTTCCCAATATGTATACTTGCAAATACATCTAATCAGTTTAATATGCAAGACTTTACAAGTCCTCTTTTAATTAACGAAGAATTTGGTTTTGCAACATCTTATTATCCGCAGTATGGTAATAAGTTCGACAAAACGCTACTTAGAACAATAATTGGCCAAAAAGAAAAAAGGCAACTTTTGGCCGAAGAACTAAGGGTGTTATATGTTGCGCTAACTCGCGCCGAAGAAAAACTTATTGTACTTGCTTCTTTAAACAATTTAAAGAAAGAAATAGCTAAAAAAGTAGAAGATATAGAACGCTCTTGTAAAGAGAATACGCTTAGTTATTCTTTGTTTAAAAAGAGTAAATCATATGCCGACTGGTTAATTGACGCTATGATTTTAAACGGCAAGAAAAACGCTTTGCTTGGAATTGATGAAAGCGATGATATTTTTATTCATACAGATGTAGATAAAATATCTGCACAAAAACACGAAAGAATCATCTATAAGCCTAATCTTGAAAGGGTAAATGAACTAAAAGAAATCTTTTCATATAGTTATCCCTTTAAAGATTTATTAGAAATTCAATCCAAGTCCTCTGTTACAGAAATGGTTCATAAAGCCGATTCAAAACTTTATCGTTTTACCGAACGTCCTTCATTTATGCAAGATAAAGGTTTAAGGGCTGCCGAAAAGGGGACTGCAATTCATAAAATTATGCAACATGCAAATTTTGAGTTGTGTAAAACGAATTTAGAAGACGAACTTAATAGGCTTCACGAGTATCTATTTTTAACCGATGCAGAGTTTGATGCAGTTGAAACAGAAAAACTTAACGCATTTTTCGCTTCTTCGCTTTTCGACCGAATTTTAGCGGCAGATATGATTAAAAAAGAAATGCGCTTTATAACCGAATTTTCTGCAACGGAAATTGATGAAAAACTAGATAAAAAGTTCTCTGGCGAGATGATTGTTGTTCAAGGTGCGGTAGACCTTTTATTTGAAGAAAACGGTAAAATCAACATTTTAGATTTTAAAACCGACCGCAACAAAAATGAAGAAGACCTTCTTTTAGCTTATAGTGAACAACTTAAAATTTACGCTAAGGCTTGTGAGAAAATTTTAAATAAGCCGATTGGCGAACTAATTATTTATTCTTTCTCGCTTTCTAAACCGATTATAGTAAAATAAGGTGTGCATTAGCACACCTTATTTTATTATAGGTTCAATTTGATTTTGATTTAGTGCATTAGTTATTGAATCATAAAGCAAATCGAAATTCGCTATCATAGAACGTTGTTTAGCGAAGGGGTCATCTTGCGAAAAGGGTACAAAATAGAAGTTTTTAGTGTTAAGCAAATAACCGATATTTTTTGCGGAAGCCCCAAGTGCATCGTTAGATGCTATGGCTAATACAACGGGTCGATTGTTTCTTATATGGGATTTTACTGCCATAGTTACAGGTGTGTCGGTTATACCTAATGCAAGTTTTGCGAGAGTATTTCCGGTACAAGGGCAAACAGTTAATATATCAAACATTTTTTTAGGTCCTATTGGCTCGGCGTCTTCTATTGTATGAATAACTGTATGTCCCGTAATTTCTTCAAGCTTATTTATTAAATCTTTAGAATTTGTAAATCTTGTGTTAGTAGAGTATACAACTTGCGAAACGATAGGGTAAACATCATAACCTTTTTCTTTAAGGTGTTCTATCTGTTTTAATGCGTTAGCAATTGTACAAAAAGAACCGCAAATTGCAAATCCAAGTTTTATATTGTTCATATTAACCTCCCATTATTCTTGGGTAGTTTCGTTAATTATTTCTAGTACGGTTTTGGTTAATATATTTCCTGCGGTTATTGGCGCTATTTTTTCAGGTAGTGCAGGAGCATGGATAACTTTTATTCCGACTTTTTCTGCATAGTTAAAATCGGTTCCAACCGACTTTGAAGAAAGTTCTATAATAATAGTATTTTTATTAAATAAATTTAAAAGTTCACTAGTTATTACAAGATTTGGCACGGTTTGAAAAATTATATCAAATTCATAAATACTATTTTTTAATGTTTCATAATCAGCAACATTGAATCCTAAAGTTTCTGCATATGCGCGGTCTTTAAGACTTCTGGCTACAATTGTTATATTTGGACAAAGCCCCTTTAACCTATTGGCTAGTACCTTTGAAACTCGGCCAAAACCTGTAATTAAAATTTTGCTGTAAAACAGTGAAACATCAAGATTGTCAACAGCTAATTTAATTGCGCCTTCAGCAGTTGGAATAGCGTTTAAAAAGGCGAAGTCATCGCGCGTATTTATATCAATAATTTTATAATTATTATTAGAGTAGTTACAACTTACAAATACTGTATTTTCGTTAGATGCTTTTAAGATTTTTTCAATATCAAGCTCAGTATTGTCGTTTATATTTATTTTACCGTTTGATTTTAGTGTAGGAATAGGAAGAACAATAAAATCATAATCCAGTT
>JAZODO010000134.1:0-2489 GCA_045597065.1 Acutalibacteraceae bacterium
TAAATAACGGCGGCCCCTTTCTTTCTATGAATGGTGGCGGAATTAACAACACCGAACTTGTTGCCGCCCTTATAAACCAAAAAGAAAGTTTTGTCGACGGTATTAAATTTGCTCAAGACCAAATCGTAGGTTCGGCTTCAATTTTAATTCTAACCGCAAAGGGTAAAATTATTGCGGCCCGCGATAAACTTGGCCGACTACCCGTTTTAATCGGCAAAAAGGAAGATGGCTTTTGCGTTTCGTTCGAATCTTTCGCCTACCAAAAGCTCGACTACGAAGACTATAAAGAACTAGGCCCTGCCGAAATCGTAAAACTAACTGCTACCGAATGTCGCGTTTTAAGTGAACCTAAATCCGAAATGCGAATCTGCTCCTTCCTTTGGAGCTACTACGGCTACCCAACCTCTTCTTACGAAGGCGTAAACGTAGAGGTTATGCGAATGAAAAACGGTGAAATTCTTGCCGAAAACGATAAAAAGACCGGTGTAGCTCAAGAAATCGACTCGGTTGCAGGCGTTCCTGATTCGGGCGTTCCTCACGCAATAGGTTACGCTAATAATAGTTCGGCGCCTTACGCTCGTCCCTTTATTAAATATACTCCAACCTGGTCGCGCAGCTTTACCCCTAATAAGCAAACCGAACGCGCTAAGGTTGCTAAAATGAAACAGGTTCCCGTACCCGAACTTATTAAAGACAAAAAACTACTCTTTGTAGATGACTCTATCGTTCGCGGAACCCAACTTAAAGAAACGGTTGATTTTCTTTATAATAATGGCGCTAAAGAAGTTCATATTCGTTCGGCTTGTCCGCCAATTATGTTTAGTTGTAAATACCTAAGCTTTTCTCAAAACAATAGCGACCTAGACCTAATCGCCCGTAAAACTATTTTAGAACTCGAAGGCGAAGAGGGAGCTAAACATATCGACGAGTATATCGACGCTTCAACCGAAAGAGGTAAAAAGCTTCGCGATACTATTTGTAAAAAAATGAACTTTACTTCGCTCGAATTCCAATCGCTCGAAGGAATAATTAAAGCAATAGGGCTTGAACCTTGTAAATTATGCACCTACTGCTGGAACGGAAAGGAATAATATTATGCATAACAAATCTATGTCCGAAAGCTACGCTGCTGCTGGTGTTGATATTACCGCAGGTTATAAATCTGTTGAATTAATGAAACAACATATTGCTCGCACCAAAAATGCAGGTTGTTTTGATGACCTTGGTGGTTTCGGCGGTTGCTTTGGTTTGCCTACGGGTTATGAAGAACCAGTATTGGTAAGCGGTACCGATGGTTGCGGCACAAAGGTTAAGCTTGCAATTTTGATGGACAAGCACGATACAATCGGTATAGATGCTGTTGCAATGTGCGTTAATGATATTATTTGTTGTGGAGCAAAACCACTTTTCTTCCTTGACTACATTGCTTGCGGTAAAAACATTCCTGAAAAGATAGCATCTATTGTTAGCGGTGTTTGTGAGGGTTGCGTTCAATCTGGCGCGGCACTTATTGGTGGCGAAACGGCAGAGCACCCCGGTATGATGCCTGTAGAAGATTACGATCTTGCAGGTTTTGCAGTAGGTATTGTTGATAAGAAGAAAATTCTTGATAACAAGTTTGTAAATAACGGTGACGTTGTAATTGCTCTTGCTTCAAGTGGTGTTCATTCAAACGGTTTTTCACTTGTAAGAAAGGTTTTTGATATTGAAAATTGTGACCTTGACGCTTACAAGGATGAACTCGGTGGCAAAACTCTTGGTGAAACATTACTTACACCAACCAAGATTTATGTTAAGTCGGTACTTGCGCTTTTGGAGCAGGTAAATGTTCACGCAATTTCTCATATAACAGGCGGTGGCTTCTATGAAAATATTCCAAGAAGCTTGCCTAAAGGTTATTCGGTAAAAGTAGATAAGTCATCTCTTAAAATATTACCAATATTCAACCTTATTCAAAAGGTTGGCGGAATTTCAGAGCGTGATATGTTTAATACCTATAATATGGGTGGTGGTATGAGTATTGTTGTATCAAAAGATGATGCCGATAAAGCGCTCGAAATTCTTAATTCAAACGGAGAAGACGCTTATATTATTGGCTCTGTTATAGAAAGTGATGAGGGTGTTATCATTGAATAATACTAAAAATATCGTTGTTTTGGTATCGGGCGGCGGTACAAATCTTCAAGCGTTAATAGACGCTCAAAAAAATGGTGAGCTAGGGTCGGGTAAAATTAGTTGTGTTATTGCATCCAAAGCCGATGCCTATGCGCTTACAAGAGCTGCCGATAATGGTATCAAAACACGTACGCTAATTAGAAAAGATTATGCCGATATTGCATCATACAGTAAGGCTATGCGTGATGCATTGCTCGAAGAAAAAGCAGATATAATCGTTTATGCCGGTTTTATGACAATACTTGATGAAAACGTTTGTGATACTTTTGCAGGTAAAATGGTTAACGTTCATCCGGCACTTATACCTTCTTTTT
>JAZODO010000135.1:0-1864 GCA_045597065.1 Acutalibacteraceae bacterium
TAATTTTAAAATAGTTGACAACTCAACCCTTCATTTATATGAAAAAAATGCAATGTTACAGATTATAAATGAATGTTTTGAAAACGGCGACAAAGAGTTCTTAGAACTACTTGACTTTTTGGGCGAAGATTATGATGATTCTAAACTACAAAAATGTATAAAACAAATTTTTGATTATAGCAGACATATTCCGTTTTCTTCCTTATGGCTTAATAAAGTTGTATGCGACTATAAAGCCCATACTTCGCCGAGCGCAGAAAAGTGGTATAAAGCTGCATTTGAATCTGTTATAGAACTTACAACAAACGCAAAAGATTCTTTTGAAAACGCAATTAGTTTGTTATTTTTAAATGAGTCTGCATACTTAAAGTATTCAGCTAATTACAATTATTATTTTGAAGTTTCTAATAAGCTTTATGAACTTTCTCTTAATAATGATTGGGATGCTATATATTCTACTTTAACCGGTATTAGTGCGCCAAAGTGTAAAAATCTAACTGCCGAAGAAAAAACTTTAGATGTACAAGCATCTATTAAATTTAGAGATGAGGGAAAAGAAACTTTAAAAAAATTAGAGTCTATTGTTTATGCCCCTAAGGCCGAAATTTCTAGCGAAATGTGTATGGTTTTACCTAAAATTGAAAAACTGGTTTCACTTGTTTTACGCTATGAAGAAGTTTTATACGACCTATTAAAAAAACAAGACTTTATTACATTTTATATTGCCGAACAGTTAGTCCTTGAAATGTTAGCTGTATCAGAGAACGGACAAATTAACATTTCTCCGTTAGCAAAAGAATATATTTCAAGATTTGATGCAATTTTGGTAGACGAATATCAAGACACAAATACGCTCCAGGATACACTTTTTGAAATTCTTTCAAATAATGGTGAAAAGCTGTTTTGTGTCGGAGATATGAAACAATGTATTTATAAATTTAGAGGTTCTAACCCCTTAAACTTTTTAAATAAAAAGGAAAATGCTACCAAACTGGAAGGAAGAACCTCTCTTTCTGATACGCTTAGAATCGACCTTGGTTGTAACTTTAGAAGCAGACCCGAAATATGTGAATATATAAATTCTATTTTTGAAAAAATATTATATAAAGCAAATTCAGATTTTGATTATGATAAAAATGAAAAATTAGTACCAATGGCAGAGTTCCCTTTAAACCGGGAGACAAAGGTTGAAACACACCTTTTAGATTTTGGTTTAATTTCTGAAAACGAAGACGAAGAGTTTGAAGCCAAGATTCAAGCCGAAGCAGAACTTGTTTCGAACATTATACTTGATACAATAAATAAGAAACCTTTTCTTCGCGATAAAAACGGTCTTAGAAAAGCGACCTTTGGCGATATTACTATTCTTGTTCGTTCTATGAAAAATAAGGGCGAGGTTTTCATTAAAACACTAAAAGAAAAAGGTATTCCGGTTTCTGCCGCAACCTCTGAAGTGCTTGAGTCGGAAGATGTTCAAACACTAATTGCTCTTTTAAAAATTATCAATAACCCTTCGGATGATATTGCGCTAGCAACAGTAATGACGTCTTGTCTTTTCGGGTTTACTGTTAACGATATAGCTTCTTTTAGAGTTTCACACCGAAAGGGTAATATTTTCTCGGCGGTTACAGCTGCGGCCAAAAACGGAAATGAAAAAGTTTCTGTTTTCTTAGAACTAATAGGTAAATTTCGCAGAAAAAGTATACTTATGCCTGTAAGTATGCTAATAGACGAAATCTTTGAAGAAACAAATTTAATGAACGTTGCGGCAATGAAAGAAAATGGCGAAATGCGTCGATTAAATCTCCTTTGTTTGCAAAATCTTGCTGCATCTTTTGAAGGCGATGGCCGAAAAGACCTAAGA
>JAZODO010000136.1:0-2296 GCA_045597065.1 Acutalibacteraceae bacterium
GGTATTCGGCCGCGTTAAACTTACGATGTGTGGCGGCGAAATAGTTTATAGCGAAGATTAACATATACGGAGGAATAAAAAATGGCAAAAAGAACAGACATTAAAAAGGTACTAATCATTGGTTCAGGCCCTATCGTTATCGGTCAGGCTGCCGAATTCGACTATGCAGGAACTCAGGCTTGCCTAGCCCTTAAAGAAGAAGGTTACGAAGTAGTTTTAGTTAACTCTAACCCTGCTACTATAATGACCGATACAACTATTGCAGATAAGGTTTATATGGAACCTTTAACCCTTGAATACGTTGCTAAAATCCTCCGCTATGAACGCCCCGACGCTATCGTTCCCGGAATTGGTGGACAAACCGGCCTTAATATTGCTATGCAACTTGAAAAGAAGGGCGTACTTAAAGAATGTGGCGTAGAGCTTCTTGGTACTTCTAGTGAAAGTATCGAACGCGCCGAAGACCGCGAACTCTTTAAAGAACTTTGCCAATCTATTGGCGAACCTACTATTCCTTCCGAAATTACATATAGCCTAGACGAAGCTAAAATTGCTGCCGAAAGAATCGGTTACCCCGTTGTTCTTCGTCCCGCATTTACCCTTGGTGGTACAGGCGGCGGCTTTGCTTATAACGAAAAAGAACTTATCGAAGTAGGTCTTAACGCCTTTAAACTTTCTCCCGTTCATCAGGTTCTTATTGAAAAGAGCGTTAAAGGTTATAAAGAAATCGAATTCGAAGTTATGCGCGACTCTAATGACCACGCTATCACTATCTGCGGCATGGAGAATATCGACCCTGTTGGTGTTCATACAGGCGACTCTATCGTAGTAGCTCCCATTATGACCTTAAACGACCACGACCTTAAAATGCTTAATCATTCTGCTATTAAGCTTATTAAGGAACTTAAAATCGCAGGTGGGGGTAACGTTCAGTTCGCCATTAACCCCACTACCAGCGAATATTACCTAATCGAAGTAAACCCCCGCGTTTCTCGTTCTTCGGCCCTTGCTTCTAAGGCATCTGGCTATCCTATCGCGCGAGTAACCGCTAAAATTGCGCTTGGTATGGCGCTTGAAGAAATTAAGGTTGCTAATACAACCGCCGCATTTGAGCCTGTACTCGACTATGTAATTGCTAAACTTCCTCGATTCCCGTTCGATAAATTCACCTCTGCCTCTAACGTTCTTGGTACTCAAATGAAGGCAACAGGCGAAATTATGGGTATTGGCTCTAATTTAGAAGAATGCTTACTTAAAGGCATTCGTTCTCTTGAAATTGGCGCTAACCACCTTTATCATGCTAAGTTCGATAATATGACCGATAACGAACTTCGCGACTATTTAAAAGAATTCCGCGACGATAATATCTTCGCTATTGCCGAACTCCTTTATCGCGGTGCTACCGTAGAAGAAATTCACGAAATTACTAAAATTACCGCATTCTTTTTAGAAGCTATTAAGCGCATTATCAATATGGAAAATACCCTTAAAGAAAATGCCTTTAATCTAGAAGTTCTAACCGCTGCAAAGAAAATGGGCTTCTCCGATAAATATGTTGCCAAGCTTTGGAACTGCGATGAACTTAAGGTTTACGGTTTCAGAAAAGAAAACAACCTTTTCCCCGTATTTAAAATGGTAGATACCTGCCACACAGGCGCATATATTCCTTATTTCTACTCTTCTTATACCGGCGAAAACACTTCTATCTTAACCGATAAGAAGAAAATCGTTGTACTGGGAGCCGGTCCTATTCGTATCGGTCAGGGCGTTGAGTTCGACTATTCAACCGTTCACGCCGTTACAACAATTAAAAATTCAGGCTATGAAGCAATTATTATTAACAACAATCCCGAAACCGTTTCTACCGACTATACAACTGCCGATAAACTCTATTTTGAACCCCTTACCCCCGAAGATGTTATGAACATTATCGAGTTCGAAAAACCCGAAGGCGTTGTAGCTTCTCTTGGCGGACAAACCGCTATTAACCTTGCCGAACCTCTAATGAAGAGGGGAGTTAAAATCATCGGTACCGACTGCGCTGCTATCGAACGCGCCGAAAACCGTGATGCTTTCGAAAAACTCCTTACAGAACTCGGAATTCCTCAACCTAAAGGAAAGGCCGTAACCTCTATTGAAGCAGGTGTTGCTACCGCGGCAGAAATCGGTTACCCCGTTTTAGTTCGTCCTTCCTTCGTACTTGGCGGCCGTGCAATGCAAATTGTTGCTAACGAAGACCAACTTCGCCACTACCTACAAACCGCCGTTGAAATCGACGAAGATAAACCCGTTTTAG
>JAZODO010000137.1:0-1898 GCA_045597065.1 Acutalibacteraceae bacterium
CCAAGGCGACGATGCCTATAATAACATAATAAATTGGTTCTTCGTGCATAAAAATGCACCTCCTTTATATTAAACAACATTTATTTTTCGAGGCTGTAGTATAATACCTCGGGTAAAGGAATAAGCCGATTTTTGACCCGCCAAAGCCAAAAATAAAAACAAACTCCCACATCTACCATAAACGATTTTACCACTACATTTATTGTCTGTCAAGAAAAAGTAACCTATTTATAGTGATTTTAACCTATTTATTATAAATAAAAAATAAATTGAAAACATACAAAATCTTTCTTGAAAAAAAACGGAAAAGATAGTATAATAAATCGATACTATTTTTTGGAGGAAACTAATGACAAATTACCTTAATATGTCTAAGGAAGAATTAGGCGCAGAATTTGCCGCAGTTAAATGCGAATTTGAAACCTTAAAAAGCGCTAACCTTTCGCTAGATATGTCGCGCGGAAAGCCGGGCGCAGACCAACTCGATTTGGTAGACGACCTTTATAGTTTTGTAGGCCCCGATAAGGGCTTTAAATCGGAAACCGGAGTAGATTGCAGAAACTATGGCGGACTAGACGGACTTACCGAAATTAAAAACCTTTTTAGCAAGGTTTTAGATGTAAAACCCGAAAATCTTATTTGCGGAAACAACGCTTCCCTAAACCTTATGTTCGACGCCATTACCCAAGGTATGGTAACAGGATTTGGCGAAGAGGCTTGGCTAAAACAAGGGAAAATTAAGTTTTTATGCCCCGCACCGGGTTACGACCGCCATTTTGGAATTTGTGAATACTATGGTATTGAAATGATAACCGTAGGCTATACCGAAAACGGCCCTGATATGGACGCAGTTGAAGAACTTGTTAAAGACCCTGCCGTTAAAGGTATGTGGTGTGTTCCTAAATATTCTAATCCTCTTGGCCTTACCTATAGCGATGAAACCGTTAAGAGAATTGCTGCTTTAAAACCCGCGGCGAAAGATTTTAGAATCTTCTGGGATAACGCTTACATTATTCACGACCTTTATAGCGAAACCGATAAACTTTTAAACATTTTCGAAGAATGCAAAAAATGCGGAAACGAAGATATGGTTTTAGAGTTTACCTCTACTTCTAAAATTACATACCCAGGCGCAGGTATTGCTGCAGTAGCGGCAAGCGATTTTAATATTAAACTTTTAAAATCGAGAATGACCGTTCAAACTATCGGTCCTAACAAGTTAAACCAACTTGCTCACGCCAGAATGTTCCCCACCTATGAAGCTCTTTTAGGCCAGATGAAAAAACATGGCGATATTTTACGCCCCAAATTTGAAGCTTGCCTTAAACAATTTGACGAAGCTCTTGGCGGTAAAGGAATCGCAACCTGGACAAAGCCTATGGGCGGCTACTTTATTAGTATGGAAGTATTAGACGGATGCGCTAAAAGGGTTGGCGAACTTTGTAAAGAAGTAGGCCTCATTATTACAACCCCCGGCGCTACCTTCCCCTATGGAAAAGACCCTAAAGACAGCAACCTTAGAATTGCTCCTTCTTTCCCCTCGGTAGATGAACTTGCTCTTGCAGCAAAAGTTTTATGCGTTGCGGTTAAATATGCAGCACTTGAAAAGTTATCGAAATAATTGTATTTTATATTATATATTAAGCATTGACTTAAAAGTTTTTTTACAGTATAATTATTTTTAAGTTTTGCGGCATTTTTGCCGCTACCACTTATAAAAATCGGAGGTTAAAGCCAATGAAATCCAAAAAAACCGGCAAGTGGGTATTTTTTGTTGTTGTAGCATTAATACTTGCACTTACCTACACAGCATTCTTCGGCGTAGATGATTACTATGGTGATACACGCAATTTATACTTGAAGGGTGCAGAGGATATCCGTTGGGGTATCGATATCAG
>JAZODO010000138.1:0-1889 GCA_045597065.1 Acutalibacteraceae bacterium
GGCTACGATCCGACTTTGGCGACAAGCCCTAAATCCGCAAGCGGCCACGATGCAATTTCGAAGGCGATGTCAGACGTCGAAAGGGGAGCCGTTTACCCTGTGCCAAGACATCTTCAAAACAAACATTTTGACGGTGAGGAAGCAGAAACAAAGGGTCAAAATTACCTTTATCCTCACTCCTTTCCAAAACATTATGTAAACCAACAGTATTTGCCCGATGCAATTAAAAATTATAAGTATTATGAGTTTGGTGATAATAAAAACGAGCAGAAATTCAAAGAGTATTGGGATATGATAAAGAAATGAAATCTGAACTTAAACTACCAAAAAGGACGCTAAGAGTGTGGCAGACCAGAATTTTTATGGTGGCAATCATACTTAGCGCCTTTTTATCAATACTTTTTTCCCTTTATATATTTTCGGCTATTGTGCTATTAGTTTGCGCCGCAGTTTCCTTTGTATATTTTCCCTTGCTTTACCGAAGCTACGTTATAACCGTTACCGATACCTATATATCGGTTGAAAAAGGCGTTTTTATAAAATCTCAAAAAATAATGCCGAGAGCGCTTTTGGTTTATGCCGAGAGCGTATCCTTGCCGTTATCAAACGCGCTAGGGCTTTCTGCCGTTATTTTAAAGGCGGCAAAGGGATATTGTGTAATCCCCGAAATCGAGAAGCTTAAGGCAGACGGGCTTATTTTATCTATCAAGGAAGGCAAAAGATGAATAAAAGTAAATTTAGGGCCCATCCGTTGATGATTTATCGGTTTTTAAAGCCTTTTTTGTTCGTGCTGGTGCTTCCGTTTATAAAGGGAGCGGTTCAGTATCTGGTTTATAAAGAGGTAAGCGGTGTGTGGACTTTAGAGCTTATAGCCTTTAGTTTTATATTTTCGGTAGCGCTGCTTAGAATGTTTAGCTTTTCACTAACGGTTGAGGACGACTTTTTAACCGTTCGCAACGGATTTTTCCTGCGACGAAAGGTTAAAATACCGAGAAAAGAGCTGTCGTCCATATCCTACCGCCGAAATTTAGCCGATTTAATATTTTCTAGCGTAACCTTTAGGCTAAACACCGAGGCGGGAAGCACCGAAAAAGCCGACGTTGAGTTTAAACTCAGCCGCAGAAGTGCTAAGGCACTTTGGGACCTTTTATACGAGGGCGAAGCAAAAGCCGATTACCGCTTTTCGCCTATAAAAATAGCCGCTTTGTCGGCTTCGGGCTCGTCCTTTTTAACCGGAATACTGGTAGCAGTACCAACCATAGCTTTTTTAGGAAAACTGCTTGGAATTTCTATAGAAAGGCTACTAATCGGGCGACTAAGCGAACTGGCGCTTAAGGTAAACAACTATTTTCCGCCTATAGTTAACCTTATAACCTTAATATTTTTGCTTTTTTACGCAGTATCTTTTATAGCGGCGCTGGTAAAGAACATTGACTTTCGCCTTAAAAACGGCAAAAAAATGATTGAAACGGAGTCGGGCTTGTTTGTAAGACGCCATACGGCGTTTAGCAAACACAAGGTAAACTGCATACTTATAGACCAAACACCGCTTATGCGACTTTTCGGTCTTTACACTATGAGCGCCGCCGTCGGCGGTTACGGAAATTTAAAAGGAGAGCGTCCTGCAGTTATTCCATGCGGCACAAAAAAAGAAATTACTGCAAAAAGGGACAAACTTTTTCCTTTTTTAAACACAGGCTCTTACGTTTTAAAACCAAAAGGTGATAGGCGAACCCGCCGCTTTGCGTTTATGCCTGCAATATACTACTTTATAATATCGGCGGTAGCAATTTTAAGCTTTTATTTTCTTAAAAGCTTCTTTTCGCCCGTATTTTTTCTGTGCATCGTTGCCGCTGTGATTAATACCTATTATTTATATATTTGTATGT
>JAZODO010000139.1:0-1628 GCA_045597065.1 Acutalibacteraceae bacterium
GGGGTATAACATCTCATCGGCACAAGAAAAACCGGTTTCGCCAATAGCCCTTGTGTGAAGGTTTCTAATAGCAAGTAAACCTTTAAGCATATCGGGCTTTTCGGTGGGGTTGGGCTGGTGTATCATACCCTTATAACCCTCGCCGGTTGTGCGGGGTTTGTTAGTATAAATTCGGGGTATAATTAAAATTTTATCTTCTACCTTTTCTTGTAGGTTTTTAAGGCGATAAATATATTCCATAACAGGCTCTTCGCTGTCGGCAGAACAAGGTCCTATAATTAAAACAAATTTGTCGCTTTCGCCCGTAAAAACCCTTTTAATTTCGGCGTCTCTTTTGGCCTTGCTTTCAATAACTTCGGCGCTTAAAGGGTACTGCTTTTTTATTTCTTTAGGAATAGGCAACTTTTGACTAAATGTCATCGACATACTACTAACACACTTTCTTTTGTTTCTTAATATTTTCTGCATATTATACCATACTTTTGCCTTTTTTTAAAGCATATTTTTATATACTAACCAAAAGTGCTAAAAGGCGCTATTTTTGCGGTTATTTTGCTTGACCTTTATGTCATAAAATGTTAGAATATATCTTGTAATATTATTTATATATATAATAGCTAAAAAGGCTGTTTTCGGGCTTTTTCAACTGACGGATTAGTGGGTAACCACGTGGGAGAAAAAGTACCGCCAAATGTCGACCGTCTGGGCAGTTCAACCTTACCTTAAGGTCGAACTGCCTTTATGTTTATTAGGAGGAATTTTTATGAAAAAAGTTGGAATTATTATGGGTAGCGATAGCGACCTTCCGGTTGTCGAAAAGGCAATAAAGGTTCTACGCGATTTTGAAATTCCCTTCGAAGTTCATATCTACTCGGCTCACAGAACCCCCGAACAAGTGAGAGAGTTTTCTAGAAATGCTCGTAAAAATGGTTTTGGCGTTCTAATCTGTGCCGCAGGTATGGCAGCGCATTTAGCGGGCGCTATTGCCGCTAATACTACAATCCCTGTAATTGGTATTCCTATTAAATCCTCGCTCGAAGGGCTCGACGCTCTTCTATCTACCGTTCAAATGCCTTCGGGAATCCCCGTTGCTACCGTTGCTATAAACGGTGCTGCAAACGCGGCTTTCCTAGCGGCCGAAATTATCAGCCTTTCCGATGATGTACTTGCCGATAAACTCGATAAAAGAAGAGCGGCCGATGCCGATGCGGTTTTAGCTAAAGACGCTAAGGTTTTAGAAAGTCTCGGTTTATAATTTAATTTATTCTTACCACTAATCAGGAGGTCTTTATGGGAGGCTTTTTTGGGGCAGTCAGCAAAACTGATGCTATTGTCGATGTTTTCTTTGGCACCGACTATCATTCCCACCTTGGAACCCGTCGCGCTGGCATCGCCGCTTACGACGAAAACCTTGGCATGCAACGCAAAATTCATAGTATTCAAAACTCGCCGTTTAGAACAAAGTTTGAACACGTTTTCGAAGAAACAAAGGGTTCTGCCGCTATCGGTTGTATCAGCGATTACGACCCGCAACCTTTACTTGTTCGCTCGCGTAACGGTACCTATGCAATTTGCTTTGTAGGAACTATCAACAACTCTGAAGAACTTATAAATAAATATCTTGTAAA
>JAZODO010000140.1:0-2546 GCA_045597065.1 Acutalibacteraceae bacterium
AACTTACCGAAATCAACAAACAGGGGACAACCATCCTAATGGTAACCCATGACCACAACCTCGTTCGCGATTTCCAACATCGCGTAATTATGCTCGAAGATGGTCAAATTGTTGCCGACAAACCTGCGGGAGGTAGAACTATATGAAACTAAGAAGTGTTTCCTACCTTTCTAAAGAGGGTGTCAAAAACATGTGGGCAAACCGCCTAATGACGGTTGCCTCGGTTGGCGTTTTGGTTGCTTGTATGGTGCTTATCGGTCTTGCTGTTTTGGTTTCTTTAAACCTTAATAAAGCAATCGGGGCGCTCGAAGAACAAAACGTTATTCGCGTTTTCTTTAACGATAAAATTTCTGTTATTTACGGTAACGCATCTGAACAATATAATAACAGTTCTTCGGGTTCCGCTTCAACTCAAGAATCAAAACCCGAAGTAAAACCTCAAAACATTCCTGACAGCGCTTACCTAATTCATAACGAAGAAGAAGCAAAAGCGCTATGCGAAAAATTAAAATTGATTGATAACGTAGCTAATGTAGAATACGTTTCATCCGAACAAGCCTTAAACGAAATTAAAGAAAGTGGTCAAATTCCCGAAGGAACTGCCGAATACTTTGATTTCGACGATGAATACGGAAATCCCATTTCGAGCGGCGCTATTATAACCCTTAACGATATGGCTTTATTTACCGAAACTCTCGAAAAAATTGAAGCTACAAAGGGAATAGACGCTACTCAATCTCACGCCGACATTGCTACAAAAATTAACGCCATTAAAAACGGTATTACAATAGCAGGCGTTTGGATTATAGCAATTCTTCTTGTTATTTCTCTTGTAATTGTTTCTAATACAATTCGTGTTACAATGTATAGCCGTAAACTTGAAATCGGTATTATGAAAGCAGTTGGTGCAACCAATTCGTTTATTCGTTTGCCATTTATTATCGAAGGCGTTTTAATAGGCCTTATTTCGGCTGTAATTTCAATGGGAATTCTCTATTTCTGTTATCGTGTTGCCGTAGAGGCAATCTGCGCCGCCATCGTTAATATGGAAGCAATTAGCTTTGTTTCGGTATTACCGTTAATAACTCTAATTTTTGTAGTTATCGGTGTGCTTTCAGGCGTTTTAGGTAGCGCTATTATGATTAGAAAATACCTTAAAAAAGAGGGAAGCGAGTTCACGGCAATTTAATTAAACTACGGAGGAACAATGTTAAGTATTAAGAAAATAGTTTCGGTTTTATTGTGTGCGGTAATGCTCGTAGCTTGTGCTAACATCTCGGTATACGCCTATACTAAAGATGAAGTTCAAAAAGAAATCGCAAAGCTCGAACAACAATCGCAAGAAATTACCAATAAAATCAATAAACTTAAAAAAGACAAGTCTGCTCAAAGTGTTATTAAAGCAGAACTCGATAAAAATATTGCTATTCTTCAAAAGCAAATAGATATTTGCAACCAAAAAATTTCCGAATCTAATGCCGCTATTGCCGCAAACGAAAAGGAAATGCTCGAACAAGAGGCAAAAATAAGCGGTCAAATACTCGATTATAAAAAACGTATTCGTGCCCTTTATATGTCGGGCAGCACTATTAGCGGAATCGAAGTTCTTCTAGGTGCCGAAGATTTTGCAGATTTTATTGCCCTTTCTCAGGTTAGCCTTAATATCTCTAGAAGAGATAAAAAAATGATAGAAAATATCGTTGAGGTTATCGAAAAAATTAAAGAGAAATCGGCCGAAAATGAAGTTCTTATTAAAGAACAAAAAGAAATTAAGGCAACACTCGATAAAAAACAAGATAAACTCGACGCCCAAGTTGCCGAAGTAAATAAGATTATTAGTGGAATAAACTCTAATATTTCAAATCAAAATCATGCAAATTCGCAACTTCAAAAAGAAATAAAAGAATGGGAACGCGTAATGAACGAGCTTAGCGCTCCCCCTCAAAACAACTCTGTATTCGACGGAATGTTTACCTGGCCCGTACCCGGTTTTACAAACCGTACTTCCGACTATGGTCCTCGTTGGAACAGAAAACATGCGGGAATCGATATTTCCCAGTCGGGTATTAGAAATGCTAAGGTTGTTTCTATTGCCTCGGGTACTGTTAAGGTTTGGTGTAATACCTGTACCCACAACTACGGTAAATATAGCAACGGCTCTATTTATAGTTGCGGTTGCGGCGGCGGTTACGGAAACTACGTTTCTGTTGACCACGGAACCTATAAGGGTATTAGCTATCGTTCTGTTTATGCCCATCTTTCTTCTGTTACCGTTTCAACAGGTCAAAAGGTTAATAAGGGAACAAAACTTGGTACTGTAGGAACTACAGGCCGTTCTTCCGGTTACCATCTCCATTTCGAAATTCGTGAAAATGGTGTTGCCGTTAACCCAATGAAATACTATTAAATTATAAAGCAAGGGGTAAAAATACCCCTTGCTTATAATGCCATTTAGGAGTTTTATGCAAGAACAAGAGTTAGTTTTAAATAATACTAAAAAAACTAAATCTAAATTATTTTTAGCCGTAGTTATAACTGCGGTTATT
>JAZODO010000141.1:0-13012 GCA_045597065.1 Acutalibacteraceae bacterium
AGGTGAATATAATATAACGCTTTATCAAAAGCATAACACTTTGCCGAAAGGCAAAATATCACTGTGAGACTTGTCTCACAATATCACTTAATAACTACTTTTCGTCGATTTCGTAGAGGTCTTGAAGTCTTTCGATAAAGGCGTCGGCTACGAAATCGTATTCGTCGTCATCTTCAATGGGGAATAAATATTCTTCGCCATCTTGCTCGCCAACCTTAACGATAACGAGTTCGCCGCTGTCCTCGAGTTGCTTTTGAGCGTCTTCATACATAGGAAGCATAGCAAGATAGCGGCCGTCATCCGATTCGATAGCGTCGAGCACTTCGAAGGTATATTCGTTTCCGTCATCATCGGTTAGATTTATAATATCGGGGGTATAGTCAAGTTCCATATCTTTATTTTCAGCCATTTTAGGTTCTCCTATTCATTATTATAGAGTTTTCTGCCCCTTTATTTTAACTGTTTTTAAAGAAATAGTCAATATCTTGATTTTTTAATAGATTTTTTTAAAGTTTTGGTGTATAATTATAAAAAATATAAAAAAGGTGTGTTTTTATGAAAAGAGTAGTTACTTTTGGCGAAATTATGCTCCGCCTTGCACCTAACGGTTACTATCGTTTCTTCCAAAACGACCAGTTACAGGCAACCTTTGGCGGCGGCGAAGCAAACGTTGCAGTTTCTCTTGCCAACTTTGGTATGGACGCTGCTTTCGTTACCAAACTTCCTACCCACGCTATTGGTCAAGCAGCAGTAAATTCGCTTCGTTATTTTGGCGTTGATACCGACGACATTGCTCGCGGCGGCGAACGTGTTGGTATTTACTACCTTGAAAAGGGTGCTTCTCAACGCGGCTCTGTTTGTATTTACGACCGCGCTCATTCCTCTATTCAAACCGCTTCTCCCGAAGACTTTGATTGGGACGATATTTTCACCGGCGCCGACTGGTTCCACTTTACCGGAATTACCCCCGCTTTAGGCGCAAATCTAGTAGAAATTTGTAAGGCTGCTTGTATTGCCGCTAAAAAACAGGGCGTTAAAATTTCTTGCGATTTAAACTACCGCGGTAAACTTTGGACAAGAGCAGAGGCAAGAGCCGCTATGACCGAACTTTGTAAATACGTAGACGTTTGTATTTCTAACGAAGAAGACGCAAAAGACGTATTCGGAATCGAAGCCGAAGATACCGACATTTACGGCGGCAAACTTAACCACGAAGGTTATAAGAGCGTTGCTAAACAACTTGCCGACAAGTTTGGATTTGAAAAGGTTGCAATTACTCTTCGTTCTTCTATTTCGGCTAGCGATAACGATTGGGCCGCTATGCTTTACGACGGAGAAAACTACTGCTTCTCTAAAGAGTATCATCTCCACATTACCGACCGCGTAGGCGGCGGCGATAGCTTTGGCGCAGGTCTTATCTATTCGCTCCTTTCGGGCAAAGATACCCAATCTGCGGTAGAATTCGCAGTTGCAGCTTCGGCTCTTAAACATTCTATTGAAGGCGACTTTAACCGCGTTACCGTAAGCGAAGTTGAAAAACTCGCAGGCGGCGACGGTTCCGGCCGAGTTCAAAGATAATTTATAAAAACTAAGGCGTGTGCGTTTAAGCCGCGCCTTTTCTTTTTTAGTGGAATAAAAGACGAAAAGACACGGTAATGCTAACGCATACCGTGTCTTTTTAACACATTAGGCCGCAAAAATTTGCTTTTTTAGGTGGTTTTTCCCTAACCGCAACTCCCTTATTTTGCGGGTTTGCCTGAGGGCTTTTTAAAGCCGTCGATTGAAATTTCGCTAAGGGGCTTTACAGAAACTTCCTTTCCGTCGATACCCTTAAAGATGCGAAGCTTAGGAGTAGAGCCGTCTACCGTTTCCCAAACGTTATCAAAGTCGAGCTTTGACATAGCGGATTTTGCGCCGCTTCCTTTAATAGAAGATTCCGAAACCTTTGTCCAATACTCTTTTCCGATAGAACTTGCAGAGTTTAAAGTTCCGTAAACGTTTACGAAAACCTGTGAAGATTTATAACCGTTTTTAAGAAGCTGTGAAGTCCAATTATCGCCTTGAGCATGATATGGGTCGCTACCTAAAGAATAACAGTTTTTCATAGTAAAGGCACACTTATAAACAATACCTATTATACCGTTCATACGATAGGAGTCTACATCGTCGGCTCTTAGTTGCGCTTTTGAATAGCAATTTTCAAAGGTTATTTGCGCTTCGGATGAACCACATTCTATAGCGAAGCCTAAAATTCCTCCACAACCGAGGTCGGACGGATTTTCGCCTTTTTTAAGCCAAACATATACCGATTCATCGGTAAAGCAGTTCTTAAATTCCTTAAGGTCGCCGTTTTGCGCTCTTCCTACAATTCCGCCGGCGAATTCGCCCGCAATAATAAAGGAAGACCTAAGGCCAATATTAGTAATAGAACCGCCCGAAAACCAGGGAATAAGCCCGCCTGCTCTGGGAATATCTGTAGGGTCTATCCATACGCCGTAAACACAGTAACCGTTACCGTCTAAATGGCTGGTAAAGCTTGTTTCTGTAAACCAAGCGTTATTGTTTTTATTAAGCATCCAGTCGGGGGATGAAACATCGTTTAAGTATATGTCGCAGGTAAGTTGATAATAACAGCCTCTTCCTGCTCCGGTGCTTAAAGCGTAGGCAAATTCGGCAGGAGAAGAAATAAAGTAGGGAGTTTCTTTTTGGCCGTTACCTTTAGAGGGCTTTTTAACGCTTCCGTCCCAAATATCGGCGGTTTCTATTTCGCCGCCAATAACGCCTCCTACGGCGTTAAACGGGTCGTCTTTGGAAGAGGTGTTAGAAGAGGTTTTATTAGAAGATCCCTTATTAGAGGAATTTTTATTAGAAGAATTCTTATTAGAAGAGTTCTTATTAGAAGAGTTCTTGTCGGAAGAATTCTTGTTAGAAGAATTTTTATTAGAAGATTCTTCTTCAGAACTGTTTTCATCTTCGTTTGAATCTTCATCTTGGTCGTTTTCGTTTTCGATAATAGTATCGGGGTTTTCGATAACCGAAGAGCCAAGTTGAACTTCGCAACCGGTAAAACAAAGGGTTAATACTAACGCTAATAAAAGACATAAAATTTTTTTCATACAAGGTCTCCTATTTATGTAATAGAAAGGGGCTCTCCCTTATTGTGAGTATATCACATCGTATAACGCTATGTCAACTTAAAAAACCGATATGTGCAGTTTTGCACATATCGGCTAATTTTAATCGAACATCTCTTTAACCTTGTCGAAAAAGGACTTTTTGTTGTTATAATTTTTGTCGTCGGTTGCCTCTTCAAAGGCGCGAAGAAGTTCTTTTTGCTTTTTAGAAAGATTTTTTGGAACCTCTACCGCAATAATAACGTATTGGTCGCCCTTTCCCGAATAGTTAAGCCTTTTAATACCCTTATCGCGAAGTTTAAACCTTTCGCCCGGTTGGGTTCCTTCGTGAATGTTAAACTTAACCTTACCTTCTAGGGTTGGAACAACTATTTCGGCCCCTAAGGTTGCTTGGGCGTAGGTTACGGGAATTTCGCAATAAACGTCGAACCCTTTTCGAGTAAAGAAGGCGTGAGGTTTAATAGAAACCTCTATAACCAAATCGCCCGAAGGGCCTCCGTTTACGCCAACATTTCCGCCGCCCGTAATCGAAAAGGCCTGGCCGTTATCGATACCTGCGGGAATATTAACCTCGCGTTCGGTGGTTTTGCGAATTTTACCCTTGCCGAAACATGTTTTACAAGGCTTATCGATAGTTTTACCCTTACCGCCACATTGGTCGCAGGTTTTTTGGGTTTGTATTACGCCAAAAGGCGTTCTTTGTTGGGCCATAACGCGACCGCTTCCGCGACAGGCAGAACAGGTAATTGGCGAACTTCCCTTTTCGGCGCCGCTACCCGAACAATCGTCGCAGTTAGTGATACGGGTTACCTTGATTTTCTTTGTGCAACCCTTAGCCGCTTCTTCAAAGGAAAGAACTATTCGGCTTTCAACGTCGCTTCCGCGGCGAGGAGCGTTAGAATTTCGGCCGCCTCCGCCCCCGAACATAGAGCCAAAGAGGTCGCCTAAATCGAACTCGAAACCGCCTCCGCCAAAGCCGCCAAAACCTCCGAAACCTCCGCCATAGGGGTTGCCGCCGCCCGCACCGAAGTTAGGGTCTACGCCGGCGTGGCCAAATTGGTCGTAGCGCGCCCTTTTATCGGAATCGGAAAGAACTTCGTAGGCTTCGTTAACCTCTTTAAAGTTCTTTTCGGCTTCGGCATCGCCCGGATGAAGGTCGGGGTGGTATAGTTTAGCCTTTTTTCTATATGCTTTTTTAAGTTCGTCCTCGGTTACGCCCTTTTGAACGCCAAGGACTTCGTAATAATCGCGTTTGTCTGCCAATGTTTTTACTCCTTACGGAAATATGTTTCTAGGGATAAGGCGGGGTTAGCCCCCTTTTACCTTATCCCCTTTAAATTTTATTTATTTTCGTCTACGTCGGTATAGTCTGCTTCATAGGTGCCGTCGGCATTTTCTGCAGTTTGACCGCCTTGGGCCGCAGCTTGTGCTTCGGCAGCAGCTTTATATACCTTTTCGGAAACAGCATAAAGTTGTTTTTGAAGTTCTTCTTGTTTAGCCTTAATAGCCTCGATATCTTCGCCTTTAAGCGCTTCTTTTAAGGCTTCTTTAGCGTCTTCGATATTCTTTTTCTCTTCTTCGGTAATTTTATCGCCGAATTCAGAAACGGTTTTTTCGGTTGTATAAACCATTTGGTCGGCAGCGTTTCTAATGTCTACTGCTTCTCTGCGCTTTTTGTCTTCTGCGGCATAAGCTTCGGCTTCTTTAACCGCCTTGTCGATATCTTCTTTAGACATATTGGTATTAGAGGTAATAGTAATAGACTGTTCTTTACCTGTACCAAGGTCTTTAGCAGAAACGTGAACAATGCCGTTAGCGTCGATATCGAAGGTTACTTCGATTTGGGGAATTCCGCGAGGAGCGGGAGCAATACCCGAAAGGTCGAACACGCCAAGGGTTTTATTATCTTTTGCAAATTCGCGTTCGCCTTGGAGAACGTGAACCTGAACCGAGGTTTGACCGTCGGCCGCGGTAGAGAAGATTTGGCTCTTCTTTGCGGGAATTGTAGTATTTCTGTCGATAACCTTGGTAGATACTCCGCCCATAGTTTCGATACCGAGAGATAGGGGGGTAACGTCTAAAAGGAGAAGTCCCTTAACGTCGCCGCCTAAAACGCCGCCCTGAATAGCTGCGCCGAGCGCAACACATTCGTCGGGGTTAAGGCCCTTAGAAGGTTCTTTACCGATAAAGTTTTTAACCGCTTCTTGAACGGCAGGAATACGGGAAGAACCGCCTACCATTAGTACCTTATGAATTTCGTTTTTATCGAGACCCGAATCGGCAAGTGCTTGGCGAACGGGAACCATAGTAGCTTCTACCAGGTCGTCGGTAAGTTCGTTAAACTTTGCTCTGGTTAGGGTTGCTTCGTAGTGTTTGGGGCCGGTTGCATCGGCAGTAATGAAGGGGAGGTTAATATCGGTAGTAGTCATACCCGAAAGGTCGATTTTAGCCTTTTCTGCCGCTTCCTTAATGCGTTGCATAGCCATTTTATCGTTTGATAGGTCGATACCGTTTTCGGCCTTAAAGCCTGCTACAATCCAGTCCATAATGCGCTTATCGAAGTCGTCGCCGCCAAGGCGGTTGTTACCTGCGGTAGCAAGAACTTCTTGAACACCGTCGCCCATTTCAATAATAGATACGTCGAAGGTACCGCCGCCAAGGTCATATACCATAACCTTTTGGTCGTCTTCCTTATCGAGAGAGTAAGAAAGTGCTGCTGCGGTAGGTTCGTTAATAATACGCTTAACGTCGAGTCCTGCAATACGGCCGGCGTCTTTGGTTGCCTGACGCTGTGCGTCGGTAAAGTAGGCGGGAACGGTAATTACCGCTTCGGTTACGGTTTGGCCGAGGTAAGCCTCTGCATCTGCCTTTAACTTTTGAAGAATAATAGCCGAAATTTCTTGGGGAGTATAGGCCTTACCGTCGATAGAAACGGTGTTGGTTGTACCCATATCACGTTTAATAGAACTAATTGTGCGGTCGGGGTTGGTAATTGCTTGACGCTTTGCAACCTGACCTACCATTCTTTCGCCTGTTTTAGAAAAAGCAACAACAGAAGGGGTAGTTCTTGCACCCTCTGCATTAGCGATAACTACTGCTTCGCCGCCTTCCATAACGGCAACGCAAGAGTTAGTTGTACCAAGGTCGATACCAATAATTTTTCCCATAATAATTTTCTCCTTTTATATAAATGAATTTATTTTTATAAGTGCGGCGCGTCGAGGACGAAAGCGCCCTACATTTATTATTAATTTGCTACTTGAACCATAGCGGGGCGAACAACCTTGTCGCCAAGTTTATAACCCTTTTGTAAAACGGCCGAAACTACGTTTTCGCCAAAGTTTTCGTCTTCAATATGCATTATCGCTTCGTGAAGGTTGGGGTTAAATTCTTCCCCTACGGTTCCTATTTCTTCTAAACCGAGTTTAGAAGACAGGTCGGTAAGTTGTTTTACAATAAGTTCTATTCCCTTATTATATTGTTCGGTTCCCTGTTCAAACTCGGCCGCGCGAACGGCGTTGTCGAAAATAGGGAGCAAGGTTTTAACAACGCTTACCTTTGCGAATTCGGCTGTATCGGCCTTTTCGCGTTCGGTACGCTTTTTAAAGTTATCGAACTCGGCCGC
This sequence comes from Acutalibacteraceae bacterium, assembly GCA_045597065.1. Taxonomy (GTDB): domain Bacteria; phylum Bacillota; class Clostridia; order Oscillospirales; family Acutalibacteraceae; genus SFWF01. Next base: position 6,760 of record JAZODO010000141.1, read on the forward strand.
CGTACGAAGAAGCAGGTCGGTTTTTTCAGCTAGTTCGGCCTTTAAGGCTTCGAGTTCGGCGTTCTTTTTAGACTTTTTCTCTTTTTTAGGAGTTTCTGTCTCTTCTGCCGAAGGGGTTTTATTTTCTTCTGACACTCTTTATTCCTCCAGTCCTTTTAAAACTTCGGTCATAATACTTCCAACCCTTTGGGCCAAATACTGAACGCTTGGTAAAATTGTTTCGTAGTCCATTCGAGTAGGGCCTATTACGGCAATTCGTCCCAGTTCATTCTTATCGCCAAAGGCGGCTACTATCATTCCCGTGGGGGCGAGTTCCGAATACTCGGTATCGTCGCCAAAAACTATTCCTAAGGGTTCGGTAACGTTAGATAATAGGTTTCTAACCGTATCGGAACCTTTTAGTAGGTCTAAAATTTGTTTTGCTTCGCGGTCGGGGCAAACCGATAAAAGATTAGCCGTTCCGCCAACGTTAACCTTTGCGGTTTTAAATTCGGCCGCCATATCGAATACGCAAGAAATTAAGGGGGCAAGGCTTAAAGCGTCGAGCCCGGCCGAAACAACTACGCTTTGAAGATATACCATATCGAGCGCTTTTATATCTTTTGTACAAACCAAAGTCGCAATAATTTCTTCGAACCTATTTATAAGGTAGGGGGTTAGTTCAAAACCACACCTTACAAGGCGGCTACGGGTTCTACCGTCGGTAGTAATTACGAAAACTACGGCAGAGCCTTTACCCATTGGCATAAGGGTTGCTCGGCAAATGCGGGCAGAAAGCCCAACCCCGGGGGCAGAAATTACGGGAAGCCCCGTTAGTTCCGAAAGTATTTCGGCCGCCGAAGAACCAATAGATTCGGGGTCGGGTAAAACCTTTTCGAGCATATTGTCTATAAGGAGTTTACCTTCGTCGGAAAGGGGGTTCTTTTCCATAAGTTCGCTAACGTAAAGCCTATAGGCCTTACTTGTAGGAAGCCTACCGGCCGAAGTGTGAGGTTGTTCTAAATAGCCCATTGCCGAAAGGTCGCTCATTTCGCTACGAAGGGTAGCGGTAGAGGGGGGATTTTCAAGGCGGGTTGCCAATATTTTAGAACCAATAGGTTCGCCCGTTTCGATATGAGCCTTAACTATTTCGGTTAGTATGGCCCTTTTACGCGGCGTTAGTTCCATTTAAAACTCCCCTTTCTGCAATATGTTATTAGTTTTTGCTATAAATTAGCACTCTATTCGTTCGAGTGCTAACCGTATTATAAATTTACCACCGAAGTTATAATTTGTCAATAGTTTTTTGAAAATATTTTTTGACTTTCCCTGACCTTTTTTAAAACGAATAAAAACATTCGTTTTCTTTCACTCTACTCCTTGCATATAAACGGTTGCGCTGTAAATAATAAACACGAGGTGAATTTATGGAAATTTTGTTAAACTGTTTAAAGGCTTTTTTGGTTGGTGGGGGAATTTGCCTTATAGGCCAGGTTCTTATAGATTATACAAAACTTACCCCCGCCAGAATTTTAGTTTCGTTTATAGTTAGCGGAGTTATACTTTCGGCGGTTGGAATATACGGGCCTATTGTAGACTTTGCGGGAGCGGGGGCAACCGTTCCCTTAACCGGATTTGGCCACCTATTAGCAAACGGGGTTAAAAAGGCGGTAGACCAGTACGGTTTTATCGGAATATTTAGCGGCGGACTTTCGGCTGCGGCAGTTGGAATTGGCACCGCGGTTATTGTAGGCGCGATATCTTCGCTTTTATTTAAACCGAGCGACCGAAATTAGTTAAAAAATTAAAAGCACCCAAAATGGAGTTGCGGTTAGAGATAAGCCGCCTAAAAAAGCAAATTTTTGCAACCTAAAATGCGAATATAAACCACTTCCTACCTAATATAATATACAGGTGGTAATATGCGAATAAATAAGGTTATTTTTATTAAAAACGCCCTTATACTAACGGTAACAGGGCTTATTATACGCTTTATCGGTATGTTTTTTAGAGTTTGGCTTGCGGGGGCGATTGGGCCAGAGGGTATTGGCCTTTATAGCCAAATTTTTTCTTTTTATATGTTGGCCTCGGCCTTTGCTTCGGCAGGAATAAATACCGCCGTTACCCGTTTGGTTTCGGAAGAACTGGCCTCTTTAAACGGAAAAGGGGTTCGGGTAGTTCTTGGGCGGTGTATAATAGTAACGCTTTTTATATCTGCCGTTTCGGCCGCTATAATATTTTTCGGGGCAGATTTTATCGCGAGTAACATAATAGGCGACTCTCGCGCTGCCGACGCCCTTAAAACCCTAACCCTCTCTCTTCCCTTTATGGGGGTTTCTTCTTGCCTTAAAGGGTATTTTATTGCGCGAAAGAAAACTGCGCCCGCATCTTCTGCCCAAATATTCGAACAGTTTGTCAGAATAGGGGTTGTTATGTTGATTTTAACCTATGCCGGCGACCAGAGTATTGAAAAATCGTGTCGCGCGGTACTTTTCGGTGATGCGGTTGCCGAAGGGTGTTCCTTTCTTTACGTTTACATATCCTATTTAATAGATAAATCACGACATATTGTGGTACTAGGGGGTATTAAACCACAATATTCTGTGCTTTCGAAGTTGCGACATATCGCTTTGCCTATTTTATCGGGGCGGTATTTGAATTCGGTTTTAAGAACAACCGAAAACGTTTTGGTTCCAAAACGATTAGAGCGTTTTGGGTTGTCCGGTAGCGATGCGCTTTCGGTTTTCGGGGTTATAAAGGGTATGGCTCTGCCTTTAATCTTTTTCCCCGCCTCTTTTTTAAACGCCCTTTCTACCCTGCTTATTCCCGAAATGAGCGAGGCGCTAGCCGAAGGTAAGGGCTATAAGGTTAAATATACGGCCGAAAAATGTATACATATAACCTTAATATCGGCCCTTCCGATAGCGGTTATCTTCTTTTTTACGGCAGATAGGCTTGGGGTTTTAGTTTATTCCGACTCTACATCGGGCGAAATTATTAGGCTTCTTTCCCCTCTTATTCCCTTTATGTATTTAGATTCGGTTTGCGACGGGCTTTTAAAGGGGTTGGACCAACAGTTTTATATTTTTAGAAACGCTATGTTAGATTCGCTTTTTAGAATAGGGCTTATTATCTTTATACTACCGAAGTTTGGGGTTTTAGGATTTATAGGCATTATGTATTTTAGTAACCTTTTTACAAGCGGTTTAAACCTTTTTAGGCTTAAAAAAATATCGGGCGCTAATATAAAATGGGGTCGGTGGCTCCTGGTTCCAACCGTTTGTGCCCTTTTGGGCGGTACCATATTTAGCCTTATACTAGAAAATTTTCGGCTTTCGAATCTGTTTTTTGTATTAACCTTTACCATACTTGTTGGCGCGTTTTATTTGTTTTTTGTAATTAAGTTTAAATGTATAACCCTAGAAGATATAAAATAATGTTTCACGTGAAACAAAACGAGCGCCTAATCGGCGCTCGTTTTTATCTTTTTTCTTTAAAAAACTCGGTTAGCGGTTTTTTACACTCTTCTTCGCAAATTCCGCCGTATACTTCGGGGGTATGATTAAAAGGCAAGACCGCAAGATTTACAACCGAATCGGAACAAAGGCAACCCGATTTGGGTTCATAGGCGCCGAAAACAACCTTTTTTATACGAGAGTTTATTATTGCTCCGGCACACATAGGGCAAGGTTCTAGGGTTACATAGAGTTCACAATCTTCAAGCCGCCAGGTATTAAGCTTTTTCGCCGCCTCTTTTATGGCCTCGATTTCGGCATGGGCCGTAGGGTCGGACAAGGCTTCCCTTTTATTTTTTCCTTTTCCTATAATCTCGCCATTTAAAACAACAACCGCGCCAACCGGCACGTCGCCCGAAAGGGTTGCTTCGTTTGCGAGTTTTAGGGCCTCTTTCATATATTCTTTATTCATAAACACCTCTTGTTTCACGTGAAACATTATATAAATGATAAACTAACCGTTGCAAGGCTTTCGAAAATCGCTATTAAAAAGGCAATTATCATAAAGGGCGAAAGGAAAAAGGTTTTAGCGATTTCCCCTACCGTTAGGCTTAACGCCGATTTTTCAAGTTTAAAGAAATCTTGTTTTTTAGAGGCAAGCAAAAGACCTATAAAGAAAAGTACAAAACACACTACGAAATATAGCGTATAAACAACACTTCGTAAATAAAGCAGGTCGCTGCCGCTTAAAAAGGCGTCTAAAAGCACCGAAACGGCATTATTTATAAAGTGAATTAGTATAGGCGCCCAAAGAGTTTTGGTTTTAACCAACGCGAAACCCAGCGCTAAACCAACTATAAAGGCAAAGGGTATTTGAACAAAGTTACAGTGCATAAACCCAAATATAACCGAAGAAGTAATTATCATAAAACCTTCGCCAAAGGGTTTAAGCGCTCCCCCAACCGCGCCGCGCATAGCAAATTCTTCTACTAAGGCGGGGGTAACGGCGGTTGCCAAAAGGGCAAAAGATATTTCGAAAAGACCGTTTGGGGTTGGCGAAACGTAGGTTGAAAAATCGATTCCTACCATAGAAAAAAGTTGAGCTATTCGTTCGGCCGCAATATTACCAAACGCGCAAAAGCCCAGCGCCATAAATACTACGGGCAATAAAGTTCCTTTTTCGGGCCTTTTAAAAGGCATTAGCGCAGAAATGCTAGAACCTACTCCGCGAGGCAGAAAGGCAAAAGGTATTATAAAGGCTATAACCGAAAATACAACATTTAGCCCTTTTAAAAATATAGGGTTAGAAATAAGGGTTGCAAGTTTATTTGATAGGCCGAGCAAGGCCATACTATCGGCCATAAGCGCCGATAGTATAGCGGGTAAAATTAACATCGCCGAAAAGGCGATACCAACCGCGGCGGCTACCCTTTTAACCGCGCGCTTCTCTTCGGCCTTTTTTATCTCTTCGGTTCTTAAAACTGAAGTTGTATAGAAATTTTGTTCTTCCAAAACATCCTCCCGAAAAACCATATAATTTGCGGTTTTTCCGTTAGCATTTTAATTTAGAGCGTTTTTTCTCTTGTTTTTAGCGTTTTTCTTTAATTTTTAGCGGTTTTTCTCGTTTGCCATTCGTTTGATAGCAAAAACTAAAACGGTCATTACCCCGTTTAAAACAAATTGAAAAAGGGGCAAAATTGCCCCTTTTTTTAGGTTATTCTTCGCTAGTTTCTTCTACTGCTTCTTCCCCTTCGTCGGGCTCTGTCGAGTCGGGCGATTCTGCGTCGGCTGCCGAATCGGCATCGGGAGCATCGGCAACGTCGGTTACTTCGTCTTCATCGTGAGGTGTGGCAGAAGCAGAAAGCACAATAGCGCCCTCGCTATTCTTACCAAACTTCATAACTCGAACACCCTTAGAGGGACGAGCAAATTTAGAAATTCCTTCTACGGCAATTCTAATAATAATTCCGTCGGAAGAAATCATAATAATATCTTCGTCGTCGGTAACTTCAAGAACTGCGGCAACGTCGCCATATTTTTCAACCTTATAGTTGGTAATACCCTTACCGCCGCGGGATTGTAAACGGTAGTCGGTAACATCGCTTCGGCGGCCGTAGCCGGTTTCGCTTATTGTTAGAATTACTGCATCATCATTACAAGCGGCCATAGCCACAACTTCGTCGTCGGGACGAAGTTTAATAGAACGAACACCGCGGGCTGTTCTGCCCATGGGGCGAACGTCGGCTTCGGCAAAACGTATTGCCTTACCCTTTTTAGTAGCAACGAGTAGGGTTTTACTGCCGTCGGTAAGGGCAACAAAGCGGAGTTCATCGCCTTCGTCGAGTTCAAGGGCAATAATACCGGTTTTTCTAACGTTTTTAAAGGCTTCAAGCGCAGTACGTTTAATTACGCCGTTCTTTGTTCCCATAATAACGAAGTTTGCTTCGTCGATATCGCTACAAGGAAGTATCATAGAAACCTTTTCTTCGGGTTGGAGAGGAATAATGTTTACAAGGTTCATTCCCTTACCTTGGCGAGAGCCTTCGGGAATTTCGTAGGCTTTAAGTTTATACATTCTGCCCTTGTTGGTAAACATCATAATAAAGTCGTGAGAGTTACATACAAACATATCTTCAACGATATCGTCTTCTCTTGTTTGCATACCCATAATACCCTTACCGCCGCGGTTTTGTACCGAGTAGGTGTCGGCAGGAAGGCGCTTAATGTAGCCGCCTTTGGTACGGGTAATAACGCTCATTTCTTCGGGAATAAGGTCTTCGATATCAACCTCGCCCGAAACGGCAGAAATTTCGGTTCTG
>JAZODO010000142.1:0-7989 GCA_045597065.1 Acutalibacteraceae bacterium
CTATCGAAGCAATTAACCACGCAAAGGCTGCCGAGGTTCAAATTATTGTTGCTATCAACAAAATGGATAAACCCGAAGCCAACCCCGACCGCATTAAGCAACAACTTACTGAACATTCCTTAGTTCCCGAAGAATGGGGCGGAGATATTATCTGTGTTCCCGTTTCGGCTAAAACTCACGACGGAATCGATACCTTACTCGAAAACGTTCTTCTTGTTGCCGAAATGCTCGAACTTAAAGCTAACCCCAACCGTAAGGCAAAGGGCGTTGTAATCGAGGCTCGCCTTGATAAGGGCCGCGGTCCTATCGCAACCCTTTTAGTTCAAAACGGAACCTTAAAGAGCGGCGATATTATAATCGCCGGCACCTCGGTTGGTCGTGTTCGCGTTATGACCAACGAACGTGGTTCTAAACTTAAAGAAGCCGGCCCCTCTGTTCCCGTTGAGGTTGCGGGCTTAACCGAAGTTCCTACCGCAGGCGATGTGTTTGACGCCGTTTCTAACGAACGCCTGGCTCGTGAACTCGTAGAACAAAGAAAACAAAAAATTAAAGATGAAGCCGCTGCTGCCGCTTCTAAGGTTACCCTCGATAACCTCTTCGACAAACTTGGCGAAGGCGAACTTAAAGAACTTAAACTTATCGTTAAGGCCGACGTTCAAGGCTCGGTTGAAGCGGTTAAACAGTCGCTCGAAAAACTTTCTAACGACGAAGTTCGCGTTAAGGTTATTCACGGCGCTGCCGGCGGTATCAACGAAACCGACGTAATGCTTGCCCAAACTTCGGGGGCTATTATTATCGGCTTTAACGTTCGTCCCGATGCCGTTGCAAAGGCTGCCGCAGAACGCGACGGTGTAGATATGCGCCTATACCGCGTTATCTACGACGCTATCGAAGAAATCGAATCTGCTATGAAGGGTATGCTCGCGCCCAAATACCGCGACGTTGAAATGGGCGCTATCGAAGTTCGTAACACCTTTAAAATCTCCGGTGTTGGTACAATCGCCGGCGGCTACGTTACCGAAGGTAAAATTACCCGCGCTTGTAACATCCGCGTTGTACGCGACGGCGTAATTGTTGCCGAAGATAAAATCGATTCCTTAAAGCGCTTTAAAGACGACGTAAAGGAAGTTGCCCAAGGTTACGAATGTGGTATCAGTCTTGAAAAATTTGCCGACATTAAAGAAGGCGATATATTCGAGGCATATATCGTAGAAGAATACAGAGATTAAAACAATGGATAAATTGCTCCACAGCATTGCCTTGCCCGTTTGGAATATCTGTATATGCCTGCACGGGCGCGGCTTCCCTGTGAAACAATTTCTCTCATTGTTTAACTATCAACAAAACTGCTTGGCGAATTGTCTTAACGACAAAAATCAAAAAACAGGAGGTATAATATGGCCGGATTTAAAATGGGTCGTGTTACATCCGATATAAAATATGCCCTTTCAGAAATTTTAACCGAAATTAAAGACCCTCGCGTTAGTAAACTTTTATCAATAGTTAAGCTCGACGTTTCGGGCGATATGTCCTACGCAAAGGTTTATGTTTCGGCTATCGAAGGTAAAGAAAAAACCGAAGAATCGGTTAAGGCACTTAAAGGCGCAGCGGGCTTTGTTCGCCGCGAACTTGGCGCAAAGCTTTCTCTTAGAAAGGTTCCCGAACTTCGCTTCGTTGCCGACGATTCTATCGAAGTTTCTGCCGCAATTTCCCGAATCGTAAACAATTTCGACAAAAAAGAAGAGGACAAAAGCTAATGAGCAATAATTGTGAAATATTAAGCTTGGCGGCCCTTTGCGAGTTCATTAAAACTCACGACAATTATGTTATTCTAACCCACGCAAACCCCGACGGTGATACCTTGGGAAGCGCCTATGGCCTTAAACTCGGCCTTAAAAAACTAGGCAAAAAGGCCCAGGTTGTTTGTTGCGATGAAATTCCCCACAAGTACGACTATTTTATAGACGATAGCGACTGTGATTTCATCCCCGAAACGGTTGTTGCGGTCGATGTTGCCGACATTAAACTTCTAGGCGACCTTTACGAACGCTTCGAGGGTAGAATCGACCTTAATATCGACCACCACGTTTCTAATACAATGTACGCTAAAAGGCTTTATCTCGATGCCGAAGCGGCCGCCGCTACCCAATGTATCTACGAAATATTAGATGAACTTGGCGTAGAGTTCGACCGCCAAATCGCTAACGCCCTTTATACCGGTCTTTCAACCGATACGGGTTGTTTTAAGTATAATAACGTAACCGCCCGTACCCACGAAGTTGCTTCTAAACTTCACGAAATCGGTATAGATGCAAGTGAAATCAACCGCATTATGTTCGACACAAAGTCGAAAAGCCGCGTTAAAATGGAAACAATGGTTCTAAATAGCGCCGAATTCCACTTTGACGACCGCCTAATGCTTATGTCAATTACCCTAGATACCCAACGCAAAACAGGTTGCACTAAAATCGATATGGAAGGCGTTCCCGCTATGTCGCGTTCGGTAGAGGGTGTTCTTATTGGGGTTACCCTTAAAGAAACCCGCGAAAACGAATTTAAAATTTCGGTTAGAACCTACGAACCGCTCGACGCTTCCTTCATTTGTGCGAAGTTAGGCGGTGGCGGCCATAAAGCGGCCGCAGGTTGCACCGTTATTGGCGACCTAAACTATGCAAAGGCTCAAATCTTATCGGCCGCTAAAGAGGCCTTGGAGGAACTTGATGCAGGGGCTAATATTACTAAATAAACCAAAGGGAATTACTTCCTTTTCGGCAGTAAATAAAATAAAATGGCTAGCGGGCGAAAAGCGGGTTGGCCATACCGGAACGCTCGACCCATTAGCAACGGGAGTTTTGCCTATATTTTTAGGTAAAGCAACCGCCCTTTCTGGAATCGTGCTCGACGCCGACAAATCTTATATAGCAACCGTAAAACTTGGTATTACTACCGACACTTGCGATATAACGGGCGAAGTTTTAACCAAAACCGAGCCTAGCGTTCAAAAGGACGAACTACTCGCCGTTTTAGAAGAATTTAGGGGCGAAATCAGCCAGGTTCCGCCTATCTATTCGGCCCTTAAGAAAAATGGCGTTCGCCTTTATGAATTGGCCCGAAAAGGCCAAGAGGTAGAAATAGAACCAAGAAAGGTTACTATAAACAGTTTAAACCTTAAATCTTTTAGTGGCGATACCTTCGAGATAGAGGTAAATTGCTCTAAAGGGACCTATATTAGGTCGCTTTGCCGCGATATTGGCGAAAAACTCGGTTGCGGCGCTACAATGACCGAACTCGTTCGTACCTATACGGGCGGTTTTAGTATTGAAAACACCGTACACCTTAACGACCTTACAAAAGAAAATATAGAAAACTTTGTTTTAAACGAAGAAACTGCCCTTTTAAACCTACCCGAAATTTCGGTTACCGAAAAACAGGCTATCCGCTTTTCAAACGGGGGTAGGCTAGCCTTTGAACGCCTTAAAAACCCAACGTTTATCGAAGGCGAACTTATAAGGGTAAAGTTTAATAACAAGTTTTTAGGTGTTGGCATAGCCGACAATAAAAACGCCCAAGTTTCTATAAAATGTGTAATAAATAAACCCTAACGAAAGGAGAAAAGTGATGGAAAAATACGCTATAGCGCTCGGTATGTTTGACGGAGTTCATAAAGGCCATACTGCCGTTTTAATGGGAGCAATAAATTCGCCCTATAAAAGCGTGGCCATCACGTTTTCGTCTATTCCTTTTAAAAAGGGCGGCTCTATTATGTCGGCCGAAGAAAAACGCGAAAAACTACTTTCTCTTGGTATAGACGAGGTTCGTTTTTTAAACTTTTTCGAAATAAAAGACCTTTCTCCCGAAGCGTTTTTGGCCTATATTTCTCAAAAAAATAACATCGGTAAAATTTGTTGCGGATTTAACTACCGTTTCGGTAAAAATGCCGCGGGCGATACCGCCTTTTTAAACGCTTGGTGTAAAAGTAGGGGAATCGAATTTTTCGAATGTCCTGCCGTTTTAAGCGGCGATACTACCGTTTCTTCTACCTATATTAAATCGCTAATCGAAAACGGCCAAATCGAAGAGGCTAACCGCCTTTTAGAACACAACTTCGGATTTACATCAAAGGTTTTAAACGGCGATAAAAGGGGTCGAACAATAGGTTTCCCAACCATAAATCAACTCTACCCCGAAACCCTTATAGCCCCTAAATACGGCGTTTACCAAACCAAGGTAACCGTAAACGGTAAAAGCTATAACGGGGTTACAAATATCGGTTTTAGGCCAACCTATATAACCGACTACATAAGCGCAGAAACCTATATTCTCGATTTTTCGGGCGATATTTACGGCCAAGAGGTTAAAACCGAACTTATTTCCTTTTTAAGGGAAGAAAAAAAGTTTTCAAGCCTTGAGCAACTTAAAAATGCGATAGCCGAAAACGCAAATTATGTAAAACAAAACAGCAAGGTTTAAACCTTGCTGTTTTTATATTTTAGCAATATTTATACATATTTTATTTTTGCGCTCTGCCTTTCGCGCAAAAACGGCCGCACCGCTGTCAGAGTGGGTATGAACAATATAGGTTATAAGATAATCGGCATTATTTATAAGCCATTCATTTCTACGAGAAAGAGCAAATTTAAGAGGAACTTTTTCGAAGTTTTCAAACACTATTGTTTCTTCTGGGCTATATTTGTTTGTATCGTGTTTAGAGTTTAAATAGGCTAAAACAACACGATATTTAATGTAAGGAAACTCTTTCTTTAGTTCTCGCAAGGCCGAGAGTGCGCAACTATCAAAATTGCCATGATTTCCCACATAAAATTCGTTAACGCCTTGGTCGCTTATTAGCTTTTTTATGGCGTTTTTTAATATGGACATTAAACGAGCATCAAAATCATGATGTCCTATAAAAGCGCATCGCATAAAGCACCTCCCTTATTTATTTGGTATTACTAAATAATTTTATTATATTTGGTAATACCAAATATAGCAAGAGGTTTTTAACATATAATTATGTTAAATAAGGGAGGTGAGTAACTTGAAACCGAGAAAATTAGAGCTGGGAAATAAAAATCTCGTTGGAGCTCGTGTTACTAAGGCACGAAACAAACTCGGAATAAAACAAATAGAGTTACTTGCCAAGCTTCAACTCGAAGGTATAGATATGAGCGTTCCGGCGCTTTCTCTTTTAGAAGGCCAAAAACGCCCTGTTTCAGATAAAGAGCTTTTAGCTTTGTCAAACATATTAAAAGTTTCTGTTGATTGGTTGCTTGGAAAAGAATAAAACATATTAAGCCACTGTTTTACAGTGGCTTTTCTTTTACCCAATAATATTTTCTGGGTTTTCGGGTATGCCGTCTTTATAAAATTCTAAGTGTAAATGGGCTTCTTCGCTCGATTCGCAAGGAACGCTCGAAAGATAGCCTAAGGGGCTTCCTGCCGATACAATATCGCCGGCTTCTACTAAAATGTCTTCGCCGAGTCCGCAATAATAGGCTACGATTCCGTTTCCGTGGTCAACTTTAACAACATTACCCCATAGCGGGTTTCTTTCGGTTTCTAAAACAACCCCGTTACCACAAGAGCCAACCGTAATTCCTAAATCGGCCGAAATATCTAACCCTGTGTGAACCCTCATATCGCCGAACGTTTCGCTAAAAGACAGTTCGCTATCGCTAAAAGCTTTTAAAATATTACCGCTAAATGGAAAAACAAAATGGTCGGCAACCGCGTTTAAAACTTCCTCTTCGGGTTCTTCCTCGCTGGGAGCGTTATTTTCTTTTTGGGGAAAGTATGGCTCTTCGTTTAAAGTGTCGTTTTGAACCTGAGAAGATTCGGGCGGTAAACTTTCTTCTATGGTAGAATTGAGCCCGCTACTGTTTAGCTCCTCCGGTTCGGTAACAATGGTAGTATATGTTGCCCAAGCCGCAACGCCAAGCGCTATAAGGCAACCGGCTAAAATAATATAAAAACCTCTTCCCGATAAAAAGTTTAATAGTTTACTTTTAGTTTTATTAAAGTCCATTTTTAAAACCGCCTTTCAAAAATAGTTTTATCATCAGGTCGGTTTTTTATTCTTATAATTCATTAAAAGTTCAAATTTAGTTCACGAAATTTCAAAATAGAGGTTTTATAATAAAGTTGCAGTAAGGAAAGCCGCAATTCCAAACTGTAAGGTTGTAAAAACCTTCTCCTCAAACCCCTCTAAAAGGAAAAGCACCGTTTTCGGAATATTCCGATACGGTGCTTTTTCGTTAGGTTTATCTTTCGGTTCCAACGTAAAAAATTGCTAGTGTTCCGGGCCCTGAGTGAGAACCAATAACAGGGTCGATATAGTTTATAACTATATTTAAAGCCCCGTAAAGTTCTTTAATTCGGTTAGCGGCATATTCGGCATCTTCTAAACAATCGGCGTGAGAAATAAAAATTTCTTGGGCGCTAAGGTCTTTGCCGTTTTCGCCCATTTTAGCAATAAGTTGGTCAATAGAGGCTCTTCTGCCTCTTGCTTTTCCGGTTGAAACAAGTTTACCTTCGTTATCTACGTGGAGTACAGGTTTAATGTTAAGTAGTGTTCCAACAATCGCAACCGTTCCCGAAAGGCGGCCGCCCCTTTTAAGAAAGAATAGGTCGTCTACGGTAAATAGGTGAACAAAGTTTAATTTGTTTTCTTCGAGCCACTTTGCGGTTTCTTCTAAACTTAAACCCTCGTTTCGCTTTTCGGCCGCATATTTTACAAAAAGGCCTTGGCCCATACTTGCGCAAAGCGAATCTACCAGCATAACCTTTCTGTCCGGGTAAGAAGGCGCAATATCTAGGGTACAGTTTTTAACAACCTGGTATGTTCCCGAAAGGGCCGAAGAAAAAGTAATATAAAGAACATCTTCTCCGCTAGATAAAACATTATTTAGCATTTCTTCTACTCGGTCGTAACTAACAAGAGATGTTTTAACATGCTCTTTTTCGCGCATAAGCGAATAAAACGATTTATAATCGGGTTCAACCCCGGGGGTATAGCCTAAATATTCGGTATCGCCTACCGTATAGGTAAGGGGAACTATTTTAAGACCATAATCGCTAATCTGTTTAGATGTAAGATTAGCGCACGAATCGGTAATAATTGTAAAAGACATTTTGTAAACCTCGCTATCTAGTTTTCAAAACTATTATACATAGTAAAAACCATAATGTCAACCATTTTTTAAATTTTAACACTTTGTTAAGAAAACCTTGAAACAAAGTGTTGCGTGTGGTATTATATAAAAAAGGTGGTGATTTTATGGAAAGAATAAAGGCTAGAATCGAAGAGGTAGAAAGGTTTTCAATACCTCGTTCAAACGATTTGCCCGATTTAGATTTTTATATGGACCAAGTAATTTCTATAATGGAAAAATATTTATATATTTTGGCGGTTAACTCTAAAGACAAGTTTATAACCCCTTCTATGATAAATAACTATGTTAAACTTGGCATAATTCCTCCGCCCCATAAAAAACGCTATACCAAAGAGCATATTTGCTATCTTTTTATAATCTGTACCTTAAAATCGGTAATTCCTATTCCTGCCGTTTTGGCCATTATAAATACCGAACTTAAAACCCGTTCTATTTTTGAACTTTACGATACTTTTTGTGAATGTTACGAAGGAATGGTTAAAGAAGCGCTTAAAACCTCTAACCAGTTAATAGAGCCCGAAAACTTCTACGAATCGGCGCTTTCTAAACTTTCTCTCTTTATGGCTATAAGCGCCTCTACTACCCAACTCGTTGCTAATAATGCGCTAACCGCTTTAATAGCATACGCCGAACTCCCCGAAAAAGAGAATAAAGAAAAAGACAAAAAGGCTTCTAAAAAATAGTATGTAACATTTTATAAAAAAATAAACCGCAACAGTCGAACTGTTGCGGTTTTGCTTTTTTTAAAATTAGTCGTTAATGCTGTAAATAACGGTAACGTCGGGGTGAAGTTGAAGAATAGAAGCGGGAACTTCGG
>JAZODO010000143.1:0-1514 GCA_045597065.1 Acutalibacteraceae bacterium
TTAAGTTTGTTAGCCAACTTTAATAACCCCCTTTATTTTTTTCTGATACTTGGAGAGAAGGAACAACTCCAAGTACAGGTATATCTACTATACGCTGAAGGTCGGAAACCGACTTAACCTTATTATTAAGCAATGCGATAAGTATTATGAGCGCAAGCGCAATAATTACTCCTGCCATTCCGCCTAAAATGGTATAACGGGAAACATTAGGCGAAACGGGAGAACTGGATACGACAGGTTTATCCCATTCTTGAACGTAGGTTGAACCAAACTTTTCAACAACCTTATCTACCACGCTATCATCGAGCGCCTGTAAAATTTCAAGCGCCTTTTTCGGGTCGGTATGGGTTATGGTTACGGTAATTAAAAACGTCTCTTCATTTTCATGCGCCTGAATTTTAGAAGCAAGCGAAGAAGGGCTTTCTTTTAAGTTAAGTTTTTTAATAACATCTTCTAAAACATAGTTTGTACGAATAATGTCGGTAAAGGTGGAAATATATTTTTGAGCTATACTTACCTGTTCGTAATTCATTTCATCATAATGGCTGTTGCGAAGTTCAACAAGCATTACCGACTTAGCGCGATAGGTTGGTGTTATGTAGAAATTAGCATAACAAAAGCCAATAACTCCGGCCAAAATACCCGCAATTACTATTAAATACCATTTGCGAACAATATGGCGAAAAATTTTGGCCATATCAATAAATTCTGTCGCAGAATCTTTAAAAGTTTCCATTTTTTTCACTCCAAAAAAGATATATTACAACAAATTAAGTATACTATAAATTTACTATTTTGTCAAACAATATTAACCTTCGAAATATTTGCGGTCGAGGCTTCTAAACTGTATTGCTTGGGCCACATGTCCCACCTCTACATTTTCACTTTCTTCGAGGTCGGCTATAGTTCGAGCAACCTTTAAAATTCGGTCGTAAGCACGGGCCGAAAGGCCTAATCTATCGAAGGATGCTTTAAGTAAATCCTCGGCCGAGGGGCTTAATTTACAATAGGTATTTAGCATACCGGGAAGAAGCCTTGCATTACAGGTTATTCCCGTTCCTTTATATCGTTTGTTTTGAATTTCGCGAGCCTTATTTACGCGGGCTCTGATTTGTTCGCTGGTTTCTTCCAAAGCAGTTGATTTAAGCGAATTATAGTCTACCGGCGGCACCTCAATATGTAAATCGAGTCGGTCAAGCATTGGGCCCGAAACGCGGTTTAAATAGTTTCTAACAGCGGCGCCCGAGCAACTGCATTTACGGGTTGGGTGGCCATAAAAGCCACAAGGGCAAGGGTTCATAGCGGCAACTAAAGTAAATACACTGGGGTAGGTTAGCGAACCTGCGACACGAGAAATTGTAACCTTACCATCTTCGAGTGGTTGGCGCAAGGTTTCCATAACATCGCGCCCGAATTCGGGAAGTTCATCTAAGAACAAAACCACGTTATGAGCAAGAGAAATTTCGCCCGGTCTCGGAATAGCGCCGCCGCCCGAAATACCTCTGGACGATACG
>JAZODO010000144.1:0-8531 GCA_045597065.1 Acutalibacteraceae bacterium
CCCTCGCGCTCCACGTTGTTGCCGAAGCCCAAAAGGCTGGCGGTACTGCCGCTTTTATCGACGTTGAACACGCTCTCGACCCCGTTTATTCAAAGGCTTTGGGTGTTGATATCGACTCGCTTTTAGTTTCCCAACCCGATACAGGCGAACAAGCGCTAGAAATTACCGAAGCATTGGTTCGTTCGGGCGCTATCGATGTAGTTGTTATCGACTCGGTTGCCGCCCTTGTTCCTAAAGCCGAAATCGAAGGCGAAATGGGCGATAATCACGTAGGACTTCACGCTCGCCTTATGTCCCAATCGCTTCGCAAACTTGCGGGCGCTATTTCTAAATCCAACTGTATCGCAATCTTTATTAACCAACTTCGCGATAAAATCGGCGTTATCTACGGTAGTAGCGAAACTACAACAGGTGGCCGCGCTCTTAAATTCTACGCTTCGGTTAGAATCGACGTTCGTCGCATAGAAACCATTAAGGTTGGCGGCGAAATGATAGGTTCTCGTACCCGCGCAAAGGTAGTTAAAAATAAGGTTGCGCCCCCGTTCCGCGAAGCCGAATTCGATATTATGTATGGTAAGGGTATTTCCCATACAGGCGAACTTATCGACGTTGGCGTTAAGTACGATATTTTACGCCGTTCGGGCGCTTGGTTCTACTACGGAGAAACCCGTTTGGCCCAAGGTCGCGATAATGTAAAGGCTATGCTCGAAGAAAATACCGCCCTCGCCGCCGAAATCGAAGAAAAACTCGTTGCCGCTATGAAGGGCGAACTTGCTGCCGAAACCGCTACCCCCGTTTCTTCCTTTGAATCTGCTCCCGAAATCGAAAAAACACCCCGCCGTAAAAAGGTTAATATCGATATCGCGGTAGACGACTAATGAAAATAGTAAGCCTAAAAGCTTTAAAAAAACATCTTACTGCCGTTACCCTTGAAAACGGCAGTGAGCTTTTGCTCGATTCCGATATAGTGGCCGAAAAAGGGCTTATAAAAGGCGTTTTTATAAGCGACCCCAATGCTCTTATTTATGAGTCCGACTATAAACGGGCAAAATCGCGCGCCCTTTGGTATCTTTCTCGCGCCGACCAAACCGAAAAAGGCCTTTTAAAAAAGCTTACCGTGGCCGGCTTTTCTAAAAAAGCGGCCGAAAATGCGGTTGCTCGTATGGTAGAACTCGGCCTTATAAACGATAGAAACTTCGCGGAAAAATACTGCGAAGCTTTAAGCCTTTCGGGCGCTAGTCAAAGGGAAATCTATTTTAAACTAATTAAAAAAGATATACCAAAGGCTACTGTAATGGAAGTTCTGGAAACCGAAGAAAAGAGCGAGTGTGATAAGGTTTTAAACCTTTTAAAAACAAAATACGCGCGAAAACTCGAAACAAAGGAAAACCTTCAAAAAACCGTTGCCGCCCTTGCGCGCAAAGGGTTCTCCTTTTCCGATATTAAAGATGCTCTAAAAATTTTAGAGCAAGAATTTGACTACAATGAGGACTAATAATGGCATACAAAGTTAGTATGGTGTCGCTCGGTTGCCCTAAAAACCAAGTAGATGCCGAAATGATGCTTTCTTCGCTAGAAAAAGCAGGGCTCGAAATAACCCCTGTCGAAGCCGAAGCAGATGCAATAATTATCAACACTTGCGGCTTTATAGAAGATGCAAAAAAAGAGGCAATCGAAAACATTCTCGATTGCGCCGCCTATAAAAAGGGCGGAAACCTAAAAGCCCTAATAGTAACGGGCTGTTTAGCCGAACGCTATAAAAACGATATTACCGAAGAAATCCCCGAAGTAGACTTGGTAGTGGGCATTGGCTCTAACAGCAAAATTGCCGAACTTACCGTAAAGGCTATAAAAGGTGTTGCCGAAAACTCTTTTGGCCCTAAAGAAGATTTAAACCTAAACGGCGAGAGAATTCTTGGCGGCTACCCCTTTTCGGCATATATTAAAATTTCCGACGGTTGTGATAACTGTTGTACCTATTGCGCTATTCCTAAAATTCGAGGTAGGCTTCGTAGCCGAAAAATAGAAGATATTGTAGCCGAAGCCAAAAAGTTAGCCGAAGGCGGCGTTACCGAACTTATTGTTGTAGGCCAAGATACTACCGCCTATGGCGAAGACCTTTATGGCGAATCGAAACTGCCCGAACTTTTAGTAGAGCTTTGTAAAATAGAAAAACTTCATTGGATAAGAACCCTTTATACCTACCCCGAACGTATTACCGATAAACTTTTAAAGGTTTTATCTAACGAGGAAAAATTAGTCCCGTATTTAGATATGCCGCTACAACATGCAAACGGCGAAATACTAAAAAGAATGAACCGAAAGGGTAACCGCGAAAGCCTTACAGCTTTAATTTCTAAAATTAGAAAGGCCGTTCCAGGAATTACCCTTAGAACTACCTTTATAACAGGTTTCCCCGGCGAAACCGACGAACAGTTTTGTTCGCTTCACGAATTTATTAAAGAAATTCGTTTCGACCGCCTGGGTTGTTTTACATACTCGGCCGAAGAAGATACTGCCGCCGCCCTTTTCGAAAATCAGGTAGACGAGCAGTTAAAACAAGACCGTATGGAACTCATTATGACCGACCAAATGACCATAGCGGCCGAAAAGAATGAGGAAAAAATCGGCTCAACCGTAGAAGTTTTAATCGAAGGATGGGACGATTACATTAAATGCTACTTTGGCCGAAGCAAGGCCGATGCCCCCGAAATCGACGGAAAGGTTTTCTTTACCTCGAACGAACCGCTTAAAATTGGCGACTATGTTTACGTTTTAGTAAACGACTGTTTAGAATATGATTTATTAGGAGAAAAAACAAATGAACCTACCGAATAAATTAACCCTACTTAGAATACTTTTAACCCCCGTATTTATGGTGGCCTTAATGCTAAACTTTCCCGGTAGTTATAGTATTGCGCTTCTTATTTTTATAGTAGCTTCTATTACCGATATGCTCGACGGAAAAATTGCCCGTAAATATAACCTTATTACCGATTTCGGCAAATTTCTAGACCCTCTTGCCGATAAAATGCTAACAACAGCCGCCTTTATCGGTTTTTTAGCAAAGGGAATAGGCGCAGGTATGGAATGGATTCTTTTTGTAGTTTTACTTCGCGAATTTATGGTTTCTTCTATTCGCCTTGTAGCTGTTTCTTCGGGCGGAAAGGTTATTGCCGCTAACGTTTGGGGAAAACTTAAAACCGTTTCTCAAATCGTTGCTATAATTTTTGCTCTTGTTGTGGCCCAAAGTTTTCAAATTTTATCCTATTTCCAAATTTCGAGCAACGTTATGTATGTAATTGCAGAAGTTTCCCAAGTTATGGTATCTATACCCCTTTGGATTTCGGCAATCCTTTGCGTTGTTTCGGGCGTAATTTACTTAATCGATAATAAAGATTTTATAAAACAGGCAAAATAATAGTAGACAAAACTAAAAAAATAGATATAATAGGTATAGAATATTGATGCGTTTATAGGGTAGAGTAGTATTCTAAAACCCCCTTCAGAGAGAGGCTTTCATCGGCTGAAAGAAGCCTTAGGTAGGGTAGGGTATGAAGTGCGCCCTTCAGCACACAAAGGGGAATTTTAGTATCTTTTGTGCGTTTTCGCCGCGTTAAGGCGCCAAGTTATAAACAGGAGTGGAACCGTGGTTTTACCGCCTCCGTCGGATTTTTCCGTCGGAGGCGTTTTTGTTTTTTATAAGAAAGGAGTTGCCTTATGTTTTTTAAAAGAACTCGCGAAGATATTAAAGCGGTTATGGACCGCGACCCTGCCGCTCGTAATTTTTTCGAAATATATTTTCTTTACCCCGGCGTAAAGGCGCTTAGAATGTATCGCCGCGCCCACTTTTACTATACCCATAAAATGTTTTTCCTCGCTCGTATGGTAAGCCAAAGAGCAGCCAGAAAAACGGGTATCGAAATTCATCCGGGCGCTACTATCGGCCGCCGCCTCGTTATCGACCATGGAACAGGGGTTGTAATAGGCGAAACTACCGAAATTGGCGACGATGTTTTAATCTACCAAGGCGTTACCCTTGGCGGAACAGGTAAAGAGGTTGGTAAACGCCACCCAACTATCGGTAATAACGTTATGATAAGTTCGGGCGCAAAGGTGCTTGGCCCCTTTAAGGTTGGCGATAACGCTCGTATTGCCGCGGGTGCCGTAGTGCTCGAAGAGGTACCCGAAGGCGCTACCGTTGTGGGCGTTCCTGCCCGTGTTGTTCGCCTTAATGGCGAAAAGGTAACTCCCTTAGACCAAATCCATATACCCGACCCTGTAAGCCAAGAAATTTCTCGACTGGAAGAGGAAATACTAACCTTAAAAAATGAACTTAAGAAAATAAAGAAAGGGCTTTAATTTATGAAAATTTATAATACTCTAACCCGCGAAAAACAAGAACTTATTCCCGTAGAAGAGGGAAAACTTAAAATCTATGCTTGCGGTCCTACCGTATATAACTATATTCATATAGGAAACGCTCGTCCTCTCTGCGTTTTCGACGTTCTTCGCCGTTATTTCGAATGGCGCGGATATGACGTAAACTTTGTTCAAAACTTTACCGATATCGACGATAAGCTTATTAAAAAGGCTAACGAAGAAGGAATAACCGTAAAAGAGGTTGCCGAGCGTTTTATCGAAGAATTCTGGACCGATGCTAAAGGGCTCGGTGTGCGCAAAGCTACTACCCACCCTAAGGCAACCGAAAATATCGACGCTATTGAGGATATTATTAAAACCTTAGTCGAAAAAGGCTTTGCCTACGAATCTAAGGGCGACGTTTATTTTAGAGCTAAAAAATTCGGCGAATACGGAAAACTTTCTCATCAACCGCTCGACGACTTAGAAGCAGGCGCTCGTATCGACGTTACCGAAATTAAAGAAGACCCAATGGATTTCTGCCTTTGGAAATCGGCTAAACCGGGCGAACCTTATTGGGAATCTCCTTGGGGTAACGGCCGCCCGGGTTGGCATATTGAATGTTCGGCTATGGCTGGTAGATTTCTGGGTAAAACTATCGATATTCACTGTGGCGGTCAAGACCTTATCTTCCCTCATCATGAAAACGAAATTGCCCAGTCTGAATGTGCAAACGGTTGTGATTTTGCCCATTATTGGATGCACAACGGTTATATAAACGTAGATAATCGTAAAATGTCCAAATCGCTTAATAACTTCTTTACCGTTCGCGAAGTGGCTAATGTCTATGGCTATGAGCCTATTCGTTATTTAATGATTTCTTCTCATTATCGTAGCCCCATCAACTACTCTACCGATATATTAGAACAGGGTAGAAACGCGCTCGACCGCCTTTATACCTGCCGCGATAATTTAGATTTTGCCCTTAAAAATGCGGCTTTTGGCGGCGTAGCCCCCGAATTTTTAGAAAAATATAAGGCCGACTTTATTACCGCTATGGATGACGACTTTAATACAGCCGACGCTATTGGCGTTCTTTTCTCTATGGTTCGCGAAATCAACACCTTTATCGTTAAGCCTCAGGGTAAGGTTGCTATCGAAGCGGCTATCGAACTTTTCGACCAACTTACCGGCGTTTTAGGCCTTCTTTATAACCGTAAAACCGATAACCTCGATGCCGAAGTAGAAGCCCTTATCGAAGAACGTACTGCGGCTCGTAAGGCTAAAGACTTTAAAACTGCCGACGCTATTCGCGATAAACTTAAAGAAATGGGTATCGTTTTAGAAGACACCCCCCAAGGCGTAAAATGGACCAGAGCCTAGTAAAAAAAGAACCGCTCGGCAAAGGGTTTTTTGTAAACGTATCAAAAAATCATACCTTTGGAACCGATGCGGTCTTACTATCAAACTTTGCCGCCGCTAAAAAGTTTAAATCCCATTGTGATTTAGGTACAGGCTGCGGCATAATACCCCTACTCCTACTTCGCGATAATAGTAACCTTAAAAGCGTTGGGGTAGAAATAAGCGAAGAAGCGGTACTTTTAGCTAAAACTTCGGCTAGTGAGTATGCTCCCGAAAATTTTACCGTTATTCATAGCGACCTTAAAGACCTTAAAGGAAAACTACCTTTTGGCGAGTTCGACCTGGTTACCTGTAATCCGCCCTATAAGGCAAGCGGCGCGGGAATATTAAGTTCTGGCGAACGCGACATTGTTGCCCGCCACGAAACTTTATGTACGCTTGAAGACGTAATCGAAACGGGCTGTAAATTGCTTAAATCTTCGGGCAGCCTTTGTATTTGCCAACGCCCCGAAAGGTTAACCGATATTTTAGACCTTATGCGAAAACATAGGGTTGAACCAAAGCGCATAAGAACGGTTTCTAAAAAGGTCGGCGCGGAACCCTGGCTTATTTTGGTCGAGGGTAAAAGAGATGCAAAAAGCGGTCTGCGCATTATGCCGCCCCTTTTTGTATATAACGAAAATGGCGATTTATCGGCCGAAATGCTCGAAATTTATGGTCCTTATAAGGAGAGTTATATTTAATGTCTGGAAAACTTTATGTTGTCGGAACGCCAATAGGCAACCTGTCCGACCTTTCGCCTCGCGCCATAAATACCCTTGAAACGGTAGACTTTATTGCCGCCGAAGATACAAGGGTAACGGTTAAACTTCTTAATCACTTTGGAATAAATAAGCCTATGCTCGCCTATTACGAACATAATAAAATGCAACGTGGCGGCGATATAATTGCCCGACTTTTAGCGGGCGAAGACTGCGCCTTGGTGTCCGATGCGGGTATGCCCGCCATTTCCGACCCTGGCGAAGATTTGGTTAGAATGTGCTACGAAAACTCTATTCCGGTAGAATCTGTTCCGGGCCCGAGTGCGCTTATAACCGCCCTCGCCATTTCGGGTATGAAAAGCGGCCGTTTTTGCTTTGAAGGGTTTTTAACCGTTAATAAACCGAGCCGAAAACTCCATTTAAACAGCCTTTTAAAAGAAGAGCGCACAATGATTTTCTACGAAGCGCCCCATAAACTTTCGGCTACTTTAAACGATATGTATAAAGCCTTTGGCGACCGTAAACTAGCCCTTGTTCGCGAACTTACTAAACTTCACGAAGAGGTTATTCATACAACCCTTAAAGAGGCTATTACCCTTTACTCCGACGAACAAAAACCTCGCGGAGAATTTGTACTTATTCTCGAAGGCTATAACCCCGAAAACGATAGGGTAGAATATACCTTAGACCAAGCGGTGGAAATCGCAAAAGAATACGTTAAAAAAGGCCTTTCGGCGTCGGCCGCTGCTAAATCGGCTTCAGCCGATACCGGCATCAAAAAGGGCGAAATATATAAAATTTTGTCAACTTTATAATTTTTCTACCACTTTTTAAAATTTTGTGGTAAAATGTAAACGAAGTTAAGAAATAAGGAAGATTAAAATGAGTATCGAAAGAGAAAATACCCAATTTAAACATTCTAAAAAAGTTAAAAAACCCGCTTGGCGAAAGGTTTTAATTATTGTGCTTGCGGTTTTACTTTGCGTACTTATTGGTTTAGGCGGATTTGTTGGGTATAATGTTGTTAAACTTTTGGGCGGTTTTCAATCCGAAGAGGTTACCGACCCCGATATAGTAGATGTTGAAACTATCGATAAAGAAATAGTAAATATTGCCCTTTTCGGTATCGATACCCGTGAAGGCGAAGCGGCTTTTAGCGGAAATTCCGATTCTATAATGATTCTGTCTGTTAATACTAAAACCGGAAGCATAAAACTAATGTCGGTTATGAGAGACTCTTATTTACCAATAGTTAAAGATATCGATGAAAACGGTGAACCTGTAACCTATAACTATAAGGTAAATGCCGCCTATGCAAACGGTGGCCCCGAACGCGCAATTAAAACCTTAAACCATAATTTTGGGTTAGATATTAAAAATTATGCTACCGTTAATTTCCAAGGAATGGCCGAAATTATCGACGCTATTGGAGGAATAGACGTAGAGGTTAGAAGAGCCGAAATTTATGCAAATAATGGCCTTAACCAAAATATTCGCGAACAATGCGACCTCGTAGGGCTAAGTGCAAACGACTATCTTGTACATAAGGCCGGAGTTCAAACCTTAAATGGTATTCAAGCAGTAGCTTGGGCAAGAATTCGTTCGGTTGCAACTACCGATGGCGTAAATAATGACCACGGCCGAACCGACCGCCAACGCTACGTTATGGAGCAAATTTTAAATAAGGTATTAGAAATTAGCCCCAGCGAATATAGCGAACTTGCAAAGGTTATTATGCCCCACGTTAAAACCTCTTTAAGCGCAAAAGAGGCGCTTAAACTTGCTATGTCGGTACTTACTAAAAAAATTTCATTTAGCCAAACCCGAGTTCCTCATAAGGAATACACTATAACCGATAACGCATCAACCAAGGCCGGCTCTTCGGTTTATTATGACCCCGATGATGCAAAAGCGGTAATTCACGCTTATGTCTACGAAAACATAGAACCCGAAGTATTCCTCGAAACATATACCCCCGAGAAAAAAGACTGGGCAAACATAAGATAAAAAAGAACCTCATCTTAACAGTCGTACTCTAAAGGACAG
>JAZODO010000145.1:0-3569 GCA_045597065.1 Acutalibacteraceae bacterium
AAACCTTACTCGCCCGTGCTGTTGCTGGAGAAGCAGCTGTTCCGTTCTTCTCAATTTCAGGCTCAGACTTCGTTGAAATGTTTGTCGGTGTTGGTGCTTCTCGTGTTCGCGACCTTTTCGATGAAGCCAAGAAAAACGCCCCCTCTATTGTATTTATCGACGAAATCGATGCCGTTGGTCGTCAACGTGGCGCCGGCCTTGGCGGTGGCCATGACGAAAGGGAACAAACCCTAAACCAATTACTCGTTGAAATGGATGGCTTTGGCGAAAATTCCGGCGTTATTGTTATGGCGGCTACAAACCGCCCCGACATCCTAGACCGCGCCCTTCTTCGTCCCGGCCGTTTCGACCGTCAAATTACCGTTAACTACCCCGACGCTAAGGGCCGAGAAGAAATTCTAAAGGTTCATTCAAGAACTAAACCGTTAGGCCCCGACGTTAACCTTAAAGATATTGCTAATTCTACTTCGGGCTTTACCGGTGCCGACCTTGCTAACCTTTTAAACGAAGCGGCTTTACTTGCTGCTCGTGTTGGACTTAAGGCAATTACCCAAACCCAAATCGAAGAAGCAACCATTAAGGTTGTAATGGGCTCCGAAAAGAAATCTCACGTGGTTAAAGATAAAGATAAAATGATTACCTCTTATCATGAAGCAGGCCACGCCATAGTTTCTTACTTCCTTCCAACCCAGGACCCTGTTCATCAAATTTCTATTATTCCTCGCGGAATGGCGGCAGGTTATACTATGTATCTACCTACCGAAGAAAAGGGTCATGTTTCTAAAAACCAACTTACCGAACAAATCTGTTCGCTTTTAGGCGGCCGTGCCGCAGAAGAGTTAACCCAAGACGATATTTGTACCGGTGCTTCTAACGATATGCAACGCGCTACCGATATTGCTCGTAAAATGGTTACCAAGTATGGTATGAGCGAAAAGTTAGGCCTTATCGTTTATGGTAATGACCAAAGCGAGGTGTTCCTGGGCCGCGACTTCTCCTCAACCCCCAACTATTCTGACAAAATCGCTTCTATGATAGATGAAGAAATTGAATCTATCGTTATGACTCAATATAACAGAGCGCTCGATATCCTTAAAAATAATATGGATAAGCTAAACGAAACCGCTCGTGTTCTATTTACTAAGGAAAAAATCTCGGGCGATGACTTCCGCGCAATAATGGAAGAAAGCCCCGTAGAAGAGGTAAGCGAATAATCTAAATGCTATGCAGTTTTTCTGCATAGCATTTTTTATTTTTTACCCTGTTTTTAATTTTTTGGAATTTTTTTGTAAAAGGGGGTTGACAAGTCTAAATAAGGCTTGTATAATATGTAATTACTGATACTGGGTCAATATGGCTTTTTATGCCCTTTTTTAGGAGTAGAAAGGTAAAAAAAGCCTCGAAATTTGGCTTTCAGTTCACGGTGCGAAGTTCGCACATAATTATTAAGGAGTGATTAAAGCTTATGGCATCTGAAGCAATGGTAAAGCCGGTTCAGCTTGGCAAAAACACTCGTATGAGTTTCTCCAAAATCAATGAAGTTATCGATATGCCTAACCTCATTGAAATCCAGAAAGATTCATATAAGTGGTTTGTGGAAGAAGGTCTTAAAGAAGCCCTTTCCGACATGTCTTCCATCACTGACTATACCGGTAATCTTGTGCTTGATTTCATTGACTACCGTCTTGATGAGAAGCCGAAGTATGATGTAACGGAGTGTAAAGCAAGAGACACGACATATGCTGCCCCTCTCCGTGTAAAAGCTCGCCTTTTAAATAATGAAACAGGCGAAATTAAAGAGAGTGAAGTTTTCCTTGGCGATTTCCCCATAATGACCGAATCGGGAACCTTCGTAATCAACGGTGCTGAACGCGCAATCGTTTCTCAGCTCGTTCGTTCTCCCGGTGCATACTATGGCCTTAAAATCGAAGAGAAAACCGGTAAAAAACTCTTCAACTCTACTATCATACCCAACCGTGGCGCTTGGCTCGAATATGAAACCGATTTAAGCGACGTACTTTACGTTCGTATCGATAAAAACCGTAAGCTTCCTCTTACTACCTTCGTTCGTGCTTTAGGTGTTGCTACTAACGAGGAAATTCGTCAACTTTTAGGCGACGAAGAACGCCTCGCTGCAACTCTCGATAAAGATACTACTAATAATGTAGATGACGCTCTTATCGAAGTTTATAAAAAGCTTCGTCCCGGCGAACCTGCAACCGTAGAAGGTGCAGCTTCCTACCTTTCTCAACTTTTCTACGACGAACGCAGATACGACCTTTCTCGTGTAGGCCGTTATAAATATAATAAGAAGTTTAGCCTTTCTACCCGCCTTATCGGTAAGGTGCTTTCTCGCCCCGTTATCGACGATATGACCGGAGAACTTCTTGCCGAACCCGACGAAATCGTTTCTAAAGAAAAAGCCCTCGAACTCGAAAAGAGAGGCGTTAGCGAAGCATACGTTAAGGTTACCGATGTAAACGGAACCGTTAGAGAACTTAAAATCCTAACCAACGGAATGGTAGATATCGCTAACTTCGTTTCCTTCGACACTAAGGCTCTTGGTGTCAACGAAAACGTTTCTTATAGCGTTTTAAAAGAAATTCTCGAAAACAATACTACCGAAGAAGAAATTTCCGAAGCTATTAAGGTAAACCTTACCAGACTTATTCCTCGTCATATTACTGCCGAAGATATTTTCGCTTCTGTAAACTATTTTATCAACCTTCCTTACGAAATCGGTACTACCGACGATATCGACCATCTTGGCAACCGTCGTATCCGTTCTGTAGGCGAACTTTTACAGAACCAATTTAGAATCGGTTTCTCTCGTATGGAAAGAGTAGTTCGTGAAAAAATGGCTCTTCAGGCTCAAGATGCAGAGGCTATCACTCCTCAGTCTCTTATCAACATCCGCCCCGTTGTTGCCGCTATTAAGGAATTCTTTGGTTCTTCGCCCCTTTCCCAGTTTATGGACCAAACAAACCCCCTTTCCGAACTTACTCATAAACGTCGTCTTTCTGCGCTTGGTCCCGGAGGCCTTTCTCGTGACCGCGCTTCCTTCGAAGTTCGTGACGTTCACTATACCCACTATGGTCGTATGTGTCCTATCGAAACTCCCGAAGGTCCTAACATCGGTCTTATCTCTTATCTTGCTACCTTCGCAAGAATTAACGAATACGGCTTTATCGAAGCTCCTTACCGTCGCGTAGACAAGGCAACCGGTAAGGTTCTGGACGAAGTTGTTTACATGACTGCCGACCAAGAAGACGAATATGTAATCGCTCAGGCAAATGAACCCCTCGACGAAAAGGGCCACTTTGTTCGTGCAAAGGTTAATGCTCGCCACCGCGACGACTTCCTCGAAATCGCACCTTCCGAAGTAGACTTTATGGACGTTTCGCCTAAAATGGTTGTATCTGTTGCTACCGCAATGATACCCTTCCTTGAAAACGACGATACCAACCGTGCGCTGATGGGTCCTAACATGCAGAAGCAGGCTGTTCCGCTGCTGCGTCCCGAAAACCCGATCGTTGCAACGGGTATGGAATACAAGGCTGCTGTTGACT
>JAZODO010000146.1:0-2102 GCA_045597065.1 Acutalibacteraceae bacterium
TTTTTCAAAGTTATAAAATTAAAGCCTTGGGGTTCCCCAAGGCTTTTTATATTAGTTCTTCTAGTTTAGGAATACGCTCGAAGGTTAGTTTTTCGCCAGATATAGGATGATTAAACGAAAGATAAACCGACCTTAAAGCTATTCCTTTTTCATTTTGCGCTCCGCCATATTTTCGGTCGCCTACTAGGGGCATTTTACGCGAAGCAAATTGAACCCTTATTTGGTGAGTACGACCGGTATAAAGTTTTACTCTAACTAGGGCAGCGTTTTCATGCTTTTCTAAAACCGTATATTCAAGTTTTGCAAACTTTACGCCTTTTCGTTCCTTTTTAACGACATAGGTTTTATTTTTAGCAGAATCTTTAAATAAAAGGTCTTCAAAAACGCCACTTTCCGCTTCAGGAATACCGCCTACTAAAGCAATATATTCCTTAGTAAAGAGAGTATGATTAGAAGCCGCGCCCGAAAGAATTGCTGCCGCTTTTTTATTAAGCGCATAAACCATTAACCCGCAAACTTCTCTATCTAGCCTATGAATTGGAAAGACTTCTTTTACCGAAAGTTCGCTTTCTAAAAGGGATTGCATATTAGGTTTTTCGGATAAATCTTTAGCAGATAGTATTCCCGACGGCTTAACACAAACAACAATATTAGAATCGAAATATAAAATTTCCATTACTTTATTTTTCTTCCTTCTAAATAGAAACGTTTATCGTCGGCATGGCCCATAGAAAATGTTTTTCTTGGAAGCGAACCGTCTAAAATAACTGCATCGAAAAGTTCGTTTTTCTGCATGCCGTCGAATAAAAATCCAACTGTATTTTCGTCTTTACAAAGTTCTAAAACCGAGTCGATTCCGTGAATATAGTCGATTTCCACACTAGGATTAAGAGCCAAATAATCATCTAAATAGCCTTGAAGTGTGCCAACAGGAAGTTTAGAGGTTGCTGCAAGGGTTAAATCTTCTTCTAAGCCATTATAAATAACCTTAAAGTTATGCTCTTCTCCGCCATTTTGTACTTTATTTCGGTCAGACAGGTAGTTTAACAAATCTTGTTTATCGGCGCCGAATAGAACTCGATAAATAGGCTCAAATTCGATAGCGGGGTTATGAATATTAACGATTTCTACCAAAGCATAACGAGAAAGTTCGGTTTTGTTTTGGCGATAACATTCTTTAGCGGTTGCAAGAGAATGGTTTCCATCTCCCACTGCAAAAAGAAGACCTTCTTTAATAAGTAAACCAAGGCGTTTATTTATTTCTTCTTGGTCTTCGGCCTCGACTCTATAACCTTCAATTTTACCGCCGTTTTGCATTAAACTAAAATTATAAAGTTTTTTAAGGGTACCCTTTTTATCACTTACGGTATTCATAACGGTATCATTAGGGTCGTCGATAAAAATTAGAACATGAGGAAATTCGATAGGCGCATCTTTTCTAATTTTTACGCGCGGAGGAATTCGGGAAGCAACCGTTTGCTCGGTAGCACGAGTTAATGTTTTAGAGCCCGATTCATACTTATAATCTTCTAAATCGAGAAGACCTAAAATACCTTTACGAATAGCGCCGCCTGTTATTTCGCGTTCAATATAAACCATACAGTTTTCTTCTGTAGAAAAAACGTCGCTATTTAAATATTTATTCATAGTAGAGTTTATTTCTTCTACTCTTTTTTCAGTTTCGTTTAGGTAAATTTCGGGTAAAATTAGTCGAAAGGTTGAAGGCGTATCGCCAACAACAGATTCTACTTCGTTCCAATATTTTTTATCTGAAGTATATTGGTCGCAAGCAATAACCGACCATTTTTCGAAATTTGATTTAGGAAGCAAAATATTAGCGGGGTATAAATATTTTTTCATTATATCACTCCTTAAAATCATTTTATAATATTTAAAGAAATATATCAAGAAAAAAAGCGGTAAAGAACTAAAAACTGTTCTTTACCGCAAAATTTATTTGGAGTTTTTACTTTTGCCACAAACGGTAGTATCTCGCCGAGAGGCACACTTTTTTGCATTAGGACAACCAATACAAGAGATTCCCCTTTTTTTAGCCTTTACGACATACCAAACAGCTAGTCCGATTATGGCAACAATTAGTA
>JAZODO010000147.1:0-2713 GCA_045597065.1 Acutalibacteraceae bacterium
CTTAAGCTCGTTCGCCTTGTCCCACTCTTCCTTTGCAAGCTCAGCGTAAGCGTTGGTGTCATTCAAGTCGTCCTTTAATTTTCGTAATGCTTTAAGATCTGATTCTCTGCTCATAACAAACCTCTCTTTCAATATTTGGTATTCGCTAATTTAATTATATGGCTTACATTTGATTTTGTCAATATTGCGGCTTAAAGTTATATACTTGAATGAAGTGAAAAAATATGGTATATTTTTAGTGAATTTAACATAAAATTAAGGGTGATGATTGTGATATATAAAACTATAAAACCAAGAGAAATTAAAGACAACTTAATAAAATGCTTTGCCGAAGAATGGTCGCTTATAACGGCAGGTAACGCTTCGGGTTACAATATGATGACCGCCTCTTGGGGCTTTATGGGCGAAATGTGGGGAGAAGATAGTATAGCCGTTGTTGTTCGCCCCCAAAGATATACTATGGAGTTTTTAGATAAGTCCGATTATTTTACGGTTTCGTTTTATGGCAACAACAAGGCTATTCATAAAATTTGCGGCAACAAATCGGGTCGCGACGTAAATAAAACCCTTGAAACAGGTCTTACCCCGGTAGCAGGCGAAAAATACGTTTATTTTAAAGAGGCTCGAATGGTATTAGTGGTTAAAAAGCAGTTTGTTCAACCGCTGGATGAAGCGAATTTTATTGATAAAAGCGTAGTAGAGCGCTGGTACCCCGAAAAAGATTTTCATAATCTGATTATAGGAAAAATTGAAAAAGTTTTAATAGCAGAATAACAAAAAAGCCGAGGAAATTTTCCTCGGCTTTTTTTATTCTTTTATTTCCCAATAATATCTTCTGTTGCTTGGCGGAAAATCATTTAGTAGGCCATATTCGGGGTCGTAAAAAACACCGTCAAAATATAGCGACCAATGCCAACATTTAGGGGTTTCAAGGCTTAACATAGCAACCCTTGGAAGCTCGTGTTTCTCCTTTACCGGGACTCTGTTTGGGCAAAGGCTAATATTTAAAACCTTTAAAACCCTTTTCATATCTTTAAGGGTGGTTTCGCGCTCGGTGCCGCAAAGGGTTATAATTTCGCTAACGCTTTTATCGCTAAGCATAGCAAGTACCGCTTGACCACACTGTAAAGGGTCAGGCTCAAAAATATGGGCAGGATTGGTGGTTAGCGCCATATTAAGCCTTTAAAAGGTCGGACTCTTCGGCATAAACCGATTTAGCGGTATATTCGGTAACGTTTTTAATGGTTTCGCCGTCTATTTGAAGAGCGGTAGGTTTATCGAACTTAACCGTAATATTTTGTCCCTTATGAACGGTAATGTTTTTGGTATATTTAACGTGTTCGCCCTTAAAAATAGAGGGGAAAATAGTTAAAACTTTAAACTTGTTACAACTATGTAGAACAACAACCGAAAGATTTTTAGATTCATCTAAACGGTTTTGACCGGGGGCACACATCATACCGCCGCCAAAAAATCTACCAAACATAGAGGGCGCAAACCAAACCTTTTTATAGGTGTATTCTTTTCCGTCTACGTTAATAGTAGCGTTTACGGGCTTAAAGTAGAAAAGTAAGCCTTTAATAGCAATAGAGGTATAGTTTACGGGTTTGTTCGATTTTTTCTTTTGTTCGTCGCCAACTTCGCAACAATAACCATCAATACCATAGCCTATTCCGTTTAAAAAGCGGTATTTATTTCCCTTAACGTAAACGTAGGGGAGTCCCTTTAAATATTCGTTAATTTTAAAGGGCTCTACTACGCCTTTTTTCTCTAGGTCGTTAGCAAAGTCATTACCCGAACCTGCGGGGAAATATAAAATATCGTTTTTAATTTTAGTACCGTCGGTATCGTTAATAAAACGGTTTAAGGTACCGTCGCCACCGCAAAGAATAACTGTTGCGTCGGGCTCAATGCCGTTTAAAAAGGTTTCATAACTTTCAATTTCGGCAACGTTTACGGGAACTAGGTCTTTAAAAAGTTTTTTAAGAGGCGCTACCGCAAGTTCACCCTCACATTTTCCGGAATAAGGGTTGTAAAGTGCATAATGTTTCATTTTTAAACCTTCCTCTCGGTTGGTGCAAAAAGCACATGAAATAATATAAAGAATTATACACTAAAACAGATTCAAGTGCAAGTTTTTTGTCAAAAAAGAGCGAAAAAACGCCCCCGAAAAATTCGGGAGCGTAATTGATTTTAAATTTTAAGAAGCGAAAAACCAAACGGTTCAAGGACTAATTTCCCATTTTCGGGTTTATTTCCAAAAACAACCTTAGCGTTTAAAAATTCGGGCGGAAGTATAAAACTATCGGCCTCATTCCAACGGTTTATAATTACCAAAAACCTTTCGTTTTCGGTTTCTCTTGTGTAGGCTAAAAGGCCCAGACCGCCTAAAATGGGCTTAAATATGCCCTCTTTAAACACTTCATTTTCGCGTCGAACCTGACCTAACCACCGATAAAATTCAATAAGTTCGGTGTTTTCTTTACCCCAAGGGTAACCGGCTCGGCAAAACGGGTCGCCAAAGCCTTCTACTCCTGCTTCGTCGCCATAATAAAGCGAAGGAACGCCGGGTAGGGTATACTGAATAACCGCGGCTAACTTTAACTTTTTAATAGCGGTTTTATATTCGGATTCGCTTAGTTTACACTTAGACTGTTCTTCGCGGCTGTTTGGGTAGTAAGAACTGCCTAGTCTTGTTAAAATTCGTGCTGTA
>JAZODO010000148.1:0-3968 GCA_045597065.1 Acutalibacteraceae bacterium
AAAATTTAACATTTAGTATTTTTTGGCAAGATATACAAAAACTTAAAAAATTAAGATAAAACGCTTAAATGTGTTGACTTTGTTTAAAAAATAGTTTATATTATTAACTAAAATTAACCCTCTTGGAGAATATTATGGACCAAATAGATTTAAAAATTCTTTCACTTTTAGAAGAAAATGCGCGTATGCCGCTTAAACAAATTGCCGAGCAAGTATACCTTTCCTCCCCCGCTACGGCCGCCAGAATTGAAAAATTAGAGGCCGAAGGCATTATTAGCGGCTATTCTGTTAAGCTTAATTATAAAAAACTTGGCTACCCTGTAATTGCTTTTATAAATATGGAATTAGCGCCTACAAGAAAGCCTGAATTTTACCCCTTTATTTGTTCTTGCCCTAATGTGCTTGAATGTAACTGTGTAACAGGCCACTATTCTATGCTTATTAAGGTTGCCTTTGATACAACCGAAAATTTAGACCACTTTATAAATAGGCTTCAAGAATTTGGCGCAACCGAAACACAAATTGTTTTTTCTACCCCACAAGAAACTCGCGGAATTTTAGTAGAAAAACTTTTTAACGAATAATTTAAAAGATATAAAAAAACCGCTATTGCGAAAAGCAATAGCTGTTTTTGTTATTTTATTATTTGCCGTAAAGTTCAGCAAGTTTTTCGAGGTGAGCGCGAGCTTCCTTAGAGGTTTCTGCGGCCTTGTCGAAGAGAGCTTCGGCACGGTCGGGGAAGGAACGGGTAAGAGAAGCGTAACGAGCTTCGCCAAGAATAAATTCTTTATAGTCGGCAGTAGCAGGTTTGCTGTCGATAGAGAGGGGGTTCTTGCCTTCAGCCTTTAAAGCAGGATTGAAGCGGAACATATTCCAGTAGCCGCAGTCAACAGCCTTCTTCATTTCTTTTTGGCAGTTAACCATACCGCCCTTAATAGCGTGCATTTCGCAGGGAGCGTAGCCGATGATTAGGGAAGGTCCGTTATAAGCTTCGGCTTCCTTAATAGCTTTAAGGGTTTGGTTTTGGTCGGCACCCATAGCAATTTGTGCTACGTAGATATAGCCATAAGACATAGCGATTTCGGCAAGGGACTTCTTAGCAATAGCTTTACCGGCAGCTGCGAATTGAGCAACCTGGCCGATTTGAGAAGCCTTAGAAGCTTGACCGCCGGTATTAGAGTAAACTTCGGTATCGAATACCATGATGTTTACATCGTTACCCGAAGCGAGTACGTGGTCAAGACCACCGAAGCCGATATCGTAAGCCCAACCGTCGCCACCGAAAATCCAAACAGATTTCTTAGAAAGGTATTCTTTCTTAGCAAGAACTGCGGGGGCAGCAGGACAACCAGCTTCTGCAGCCTTTTCGAGTTCGGCAATGAGAGCGGTAGTAGCCTTAGCGTTAGCTTCGCCGTCGTTTACGGTTTCGAGGTAAGCGTTAGCAGCAGCCTTGAATTCATCGGAAGCCTTATCGGAAGCAGCCATTTCGGTAACTTGGTCGATAAGTTGGTCGCGGATAGCCTTTTGACCTAAATACATACCCATACCATGTTCTGCGTTATCTTCGAAGAGGGAGTTAGCCCAAGCAGGACCGTGGCCGTTAGCGTCTACAGTGTAGGGAGAGGTAGCAGCAGGGCCGCCCCAGATAGAAGAACAACCGGTAGCGTTAGAGATATACATTCTATCGCCGAAGAGTTGGGTAATAAGGCGAGCGTAAGAGGTTTCGGCACAACCTGCGCAAGAGCCGGAGAATTCGAGTAAGGGCTTCTTGTACTGGCTGGTGATAAGGTTAGCAGCAGAAGCAACGTCGGCCTTTTCGGTAACGTTTGCTACGCAGTAATCAAATACTGCTTGTTCTGCTTCTTGGCTTTCACGAGAAACCATTTTAAGAGAGTTTGTGGGACAAACGCCAACGCAAACTCCGCAACCCATACAGTCAAGAGGAGATACTGCAAGGGTATATTTGTAAGAAGTTTTGAAGATAGGTTTGGTGCCGAGTTTCATGTTTTCGGGAGCAGCAGCAACTTCTTCTTCGGTCATAGCGTAGGGGCGAATGGTAGCGTGGGGGCAAACGAAGGAACACTTGTTACATTGAGCGCAAGTGGTGTTATCCCAAGCGGGAACCATTACAGCAACGCCGCGTTTTTCGTAAGCGGAAGCACCTTGTTCGAAGGTACCGTCGGCATAATCTACGAAAGCGGAAACGGGGAGAGAATCACCGTCCATTTTAGCAACGGGCTTCATAACGCCGTCTACCATTTTAACGAGCTTTTCAGGACCTACAGAAGCGGTTTCGGCTACATCGTCGGTAGCATCGGCCCAAGCAGCAGGAACGTCGATTTTAACGAAAGCGGTTGCACCGGCGTCGATAGCCTTATGGTTCATATCAACGATATCTTGACCTTTTTTAAGGTAAGACTTGGTAGCAGCGTCTTTCATATACTGAATAGCATCTTCGCGGGGCATAATGTCTGCGAGTGCGAAGAATGCAGATTGTAAAATAGTGTTGGTACGTTTGCCCATACCGATAGAAGCAGCAAGGTCGATAGCGTTTACGGTATAGAGTTGAACGTTGTTTTTAGCAATATAACGCTTAGTTTCTGCGTTTAAGTGCTTATCGAGTTCTTCGGCAGACCATTGGCAGTTAATAAGGAATACACCGCCGGGTTTAACGTCGTTAACCATTTTATAACCCTTAAGAACATAAGAGGGGTTATGACAAGCAACGAAGTCGGCCTTATTTATATAGTAGGGAGACTTAATGGGCTTATCACCGAAACGAAGGTGAGAAATGGTAATACCACCGGTTTTCTTAGAGTCGTACTGGAAGTAAGCTTGTACATACTTGTCGGTGTGGTCACCAATGATTTTAATAGAGTTCTTGTTAGCGCCAACGGTACCGTCACCACCAAGACCCCAGAATTTACATTCTTTGGTACCTTCGGCAGCGGTGTTGGGGGAAACCTTTTCTTCAAGAGAAAGACCGGTAACGTCGTCTACGATACCGAGAGTAAACTGAGCCTTAGGAGCATCTTTAGCGAGTTCTTCGTAAACTGCGAAAATGCTTGAAGGAGGAGTATCTTTAGAACCAAGACCGTAACGACCGCCAACAACCTTAATGTCGGTTCTGCCCATAGCAGAAAGAGCAGCAACAACGTCGAGGAATAAGGGTTCGCCAAGAGCGCCGGGTTCTTTAGTTCTGTCGAGAACTGCAACCTTTTTAGCGGTAGCAGGAATAGCAGCAGCAAGTTTTTCAGCAGAGAAAGGACGATAGAGACGTACCTTTACAAGACCTACTTTTTCGCCTGCAGCGGTCATATAGTCGATAACTTCTTCTGCAACGTCGCAGATAGAGCCCATAGCGATGATAATCTTTTCAGCATCAGGTGCGCCATAGTAGTTGAAGAGTTTATAATCGGTACCAAGCTTAGCATTAACCTTGTCCATATATTCTTCAACGATAGCGGGAACAGCATCATAGTACTTGTTGCAAGCTTCTCTGTGCTGGAAGAAGATGTCGCCGTTTTCGTGTGAACCACGCATTACGGGGTGTTCGGGGTTAAGTGCACGCTGACGGAATGCATCAACAGCATCCATATCGCACATTTCTTTCAAATCTTCGTAATCCCAAGCGGCAACCTTTTGGATTTCGTGTGAAGTACGGAAACCGTCAAAGAAGTTGATAAAAGGAACTCTGGATTTGATGGTTGCTAAGTGTGCTACTGCACCTAAGTCCATAACTTCCTGAGTGTTGGTTTCAGCGAGCATTGCGAAACCTGTCTGACGGCAGGCATAAACGTCGGAATGGTCACCGAAAATGTTAAGAGCGTGTGAAGCTACGCAACGAGCTGATACGTGGAATACGCTGGGGAGAAGCTCACCTGCGATTTTGTACATGTTAGGGATCATAAGTAAAAGACCCTGAGAAGCGGTGTAAGTGGTGGTTAGAGCACCGGCGGCCAGAGAGC
>JAZODO010000149.1:0-3219 GCA_045597065.1 Acutalibacteraceae bacterium
CTAAGACCGCTTGGCCTCCGACTTAAGGGAGTAGCCTTGCCTAAAGATAGGAACTCGTCGGGGTTGATTTCGTATTCGTGGTTTAAGTCTATTACCGTAATATCGGCTTTTTCTCCAACCTTTATTTCGCTACCAATTCCGAAAATTGTTCGCGCGTTGGTGGTTAAAAGGTCGGTAAGTTTAGCAAGGGAAATTATTCCCGTTTTAACAAGTTTTGTATAACAAACCGCAAAGGCGGTTTCGAGCCCTACAACACCCATAGCACTACCCTTTAAGCCTTTAGATTTTTCTTCGGCCGAGTGGGGGGCGTGGTCGGTGGCGATAAGGTCGATAGTTCCGTCTTTTAGTCCTTCGATAAGGGCCAGGCGGTCTTCTTCGCTACGAAGAGGCGGGTTCATTTTAAATCGGCCGTCTTCCTGTAACATTGAGTCGTTCATGGTTAAATAATGGGGTCCTGTTTCACAGGTTATGTTTACACCGCTTGCTTTCGCTTTACGAATAAGGTCTACGCTTTCTTTGGTAGAGATATGGCAAACGTGGTATTTACAACCGGTTCGTTTTACAAGTTCTATATCGCGTTTAATGGGGCCCCATTCGCTTTCGCTGCAAATACCTTTATGGCCGTGCTTTCTAGCGTAGTCGCCGTCGTGAATATAGCCGCCGAAAAGAAGGCTGTTATCTTCGCAGTGGGCCGAAATAATTTTTCCAAGTTTTTTAGCCTTTTGCATAGCGAGAAGCATTGTTTCATCGCTTTGAACTCCCCTACCGTCGTCCGAAAAGCCGATAACCTTATCGGCCATATCTTCCATAGCCGAAAGTTCGCCTCCCAGTTGGCCTACCGTAATGGTTCCAAAGGGGTAAACATTAACCTTAGCGTTTCGCTCTATTAGGCTTAACTGCTCATTTAAATGCTTAAAACTATCGGGGCAAGGATTTAGGTTTGGCATAGAACAAACATTAGTATAACCGCCTCTTGCCGCCGCTAAAGTTCCCGAAGCAATTGTTTCTTTATAAGAAAAACCCGGCTCTCTCAGATGAACATGAACATCTGAAAAACCGGGAAAAATAGTAAGATTAGGTAAAGAAAAAACAATAGCGCCTTGTTCGGGGAGATTTTTGCCAATAGAAATAAAAACCCCGTTCTCAACGAGTAGGTCGACCGTTTCAAATGAATTACCTATGTAAGCAGTTGCCGATTTAAGCAGGTATCTCATAAACAGTCTCCTTTCAAAAAACTTAAAAAAATAGCTCGCCTTGCGGCAAGCATAAATTTCGCATAATAAACTAAAAAGTTTAATTTCGTAATGAAATTTTCTATCTTGCCGGCAAAAATACCGCTTTTAAGACGGGCCTTTAAAAGCCTTAATGTATTATAGCATATACGGCTATTTCTGTCAACAGAAAATAGCCGTATTTTTTACACATTATCGGGGATTTTTTTAATGATTTTTTTGTAGATATGCGCTAAACAAATAGAACTGATTGTTACCGACATAATTTCGGCAATCGGGAATGAAAACCAAAACATATTTACATTATCTCTAAATAGCATTGATAAGATAAAAGCACTGGGAACTAAAACAACAAGTTGGCGGCAGATAGAAACTATCATAGAAAGAACGCCCTTGCCAAATGCTTGAAAAACAGAGCCCATTACTATACAGAAACCCGCAAATATATAGCTAATAGAAATAATTCTAAACGCGGGAACGCCGATTTCTATCATATGCTGTGAAGCGTCGAACATTTGGAGAAGTTGAACGGGCAGTAAATTATAGATTAAAAGGCCAATAATCATAAGGCCGGTTGCGTAAACTACCGTTAGTTTTATACACCTTAAAATTCTACTACGCTTACCCGCGCCGTAGTTATAGGCAATTATAGGAATAATTCCGTTATTCATACCGAAAAGGGGCATAAATACAAAGGACTGAATTTTATAATAAACGCCTAAAACGGTAGCCGCGGTTTCGCTAAAAAAGTTAATAAGCATACTGTTAAGGGTAAAGTTCATAACAGAGCCTATTGCCATCATAACGATTGAGGGAATACCTACCGAATAGATACGTTTAATTGTTGGCCAATGTAGGCGAACTTGGCGGAATCTAAACTTAACTTCGGGGTTAAGTTTACGATTTAGGTAAATACCGACAATAGCCGAAACCGCTTGACCGGAAACGGTAGCAAGAGCCGCACCTACTACGTCGAGACCGCAAACAAAGATTAAAATCGGGTCCAAAGCGATGTTTATAATAGCGCCAACACCTTGGGTTATCATTGAAAGAACGGTTTTACCCGTTGCTTGCATATATCGTTCAAAGGTTATTTGAAGATATAAGAAAATTGAGCCAATTGCGCAAATTGAAACATATTGGGTACCATAATCTATAATAAGTTGATTATCGGTTTGAACAGAGAAGAATAGGCGCGAACCGAAAATACCAAATATTAAGAAGAGTACCCAAGCAAACATTTCTAGGCAAAAGCCGTTAGATGCGGCACGTTTAACCTTTTCAAAATCTTTCTCGCCAAGCGATTTTGAAAGCATTGCATTCATACCGACACCGGTACCGGTAGCAAAGCCTATCATAAGGTTTTGAACGGGGAAAGCAAGGGAAAGCGCGGTTAGGGCTTCTTCGCATATTTGGGCTACAAACATACTGTCTACAATATTATATAGCGCCTGAATAAGCATTGACGCCATCATAGGAAGCGACATAGAAATTATGAGTTTATTCATTGGCATAATTCCCATTTTATTTTCAACAGGTTTAGACAAATTAACACCTCTTTTATTAAGCCAGAGGCTATTTTAACACAAATTAAATTTTATATCAAGGGGTTTTTAATAAATAAAAAAAGCGTGCCTTTCGGCACGACTTTTAAAGTACTTTCTGTAAGAACTGCTTAGTTCTCGGATGTTGCGGGTTTGTAAAAATTTGTTCGGGAGTTCCCTCTTCGGCAATATAGCCGTCGGCCATAAATACAACACGGTCGGCCACTTCACGAGCAAAGCCCATTTCGTGGGTTACAACGACCATTGTCATACCCTCTTTAGCGAGGTCTTTCATAACCTCTAAAACTTCGCCAACCATTTCGGGGTCGAGCGCAGAGGTAGGTTCATCAAAGAGCATTACATCGGGACTCATAGCAAGGGCGCGAACAATAGCAACACGTTGTTTTTGACCGCCCGAAAGACGAGATGGGTATTCGTTAGCC
>JAZODO010000150.1:0-9716 GCA_045597065.1 Acutalibacteraceae bacterium
GCCCATAGCTACGATAACGCGTTCAGCGTCGGGTGCACCGTAGTAGTTGAAGAGTTTATAGTCGGTACCGATTTTTTCGTTTACCTTGTTCATATATTCTTCAACAATAGCGGGAACTGCATCATAATACTTGTTACAAGCTTCGCGGTGTTGGAAGAAGATATCGCCGTTTTCGTGAGAACCGCGCATTACGGGACGTTCGGGGTTTAAAGCGCGTTTACGGAAAGCTTCTACAGCGTCCATATCGCACATTTCTTTAAGGTCTTCAAAATCCCATACCTGAATTTTTTGAATTTCGTG
Source organism: Acutalibacteraceae bacterium (assembly GCA_045597065.1). Classification (GTDB taxonomy): domain Bacteria; phylum Bacillota; class Clostridia; order Oscillospirales; family Acutalibacteraceae; genus SFWF01. The sequence goes on from JAZODO010000150.1 coordinate 301, forward strand.
AGAGGTACGGAAACCGTCGAAGAAGTTGATAAAGGGAACGCGGCCTTTAATTGCTGCAAGGTGAGCAACAGCGCCAAGGTCCATAACTTCTTGAGTGTTGGTTTCTGCGAGCATTGCGAAACCGGTTTGACGACAAGCGTAAACGTCGGAATGGTCACCAAAAATGTTAAGAGCGTGAGAAGCTACGCAACGAGCCGATACGTGGAATACGCAGGGTAAAAGTTCGCCAGCAATCTTGTACATGTTGGGAATCATAAGAAGAAGTCCCTGAGAAGCGGTATAGGTGGTAGTAAGAGCACCTGCTGCGAGAGAACCGTGAACGGTACCTGCTGCACCTGCTTCAGACTGCATTTCAGCAACCTTAACGGTAGTTCCAAAAATGTTTTTAAGTCCTTGAGCCGACCATTGGTCTACATAGTCTGCCATAGGGCTGGACGGAGTGATGGGGTAGATACCTGCTACCTCGGTAAACGCGTAGGAAACGTGAGCCGCAGCGTTGTTACCGTCCATGGTTTTAAATTTTCTTGCCATAATTTGCCTCCTTGATTTTTGAGTAGACAGAATATTTCACTATCCATACGAAAATATTGTACTACTTTTAAAGCGAAAAGTAAATAGTAAAATAATAAATTTTTTATATTATTTTTATATCTATTATATACAAAAAATATAAAGGCCTTGAAAGCATAAACTTCAAAGCCTTTTTTATATTATTCGTTGTATCCGTTAGGGTTTTTGGATTGCCAATTCCAGGTATCGCGGCACATATCATCGACGTTCTTTTTCGCTTCCCAACCAAGGAGATTTTTAGCCTTTTGAGGGTTAGCATAAACTTCCGCAGGGTCGCCGGGGCGGCGAGGGTCGATAACATAAGGAATTTCGGTACCCGAAGCCTTAACAAACGCATCGCGAAGTTGGAGTACGGAAATACCGTTACCGGTACCTAGGTTAATAGCTTCACAGCCTTCATTTTTAAGGGCCCAGTCTACCGCTTTAACGTGGCCTTCGGCAAGGTCGACAACGTGGATATAATCACGCACGCCGGTTCCGTCGACAGTATTATAATCATTACCGAAAACGTGAAGCTTTTCGAGGCGCCCAACCGCAACCTGAGCAATATAGGGCATAAGGTTGTTGGGAATTCCTTTTGGGTCTTCGCCGATAGTTCCGCTTTCGTGAGCGCCGATGGGGTTAAAGTAACGAAGAAGGGCTATGGACCAAGTGTTATCGGACACGGCAAGGTCGCGAAGCATTTCTTCGATAAAGTATTTAGTACGGCCATAGGGGTTAATTGCGCCAAGAGGCATCTCTTCGGTTAAGGGCATTTCTTTAGCAACACCATAAACGGTAGCCGAAGAAGAGAAGACCATTTTTTTACAACCGAATTCTCTCATAACCTCTAAAAGAACGAGGGTTGAAATAAGGTTGTTATCATAATATTCAAGAGGCTTTCTAACCGATTCGCCAACCGCTTTAAGTCCGGCAAAATGAATAACCGCTTCGATATTATTTTTCTTAAAGATTTTACGCATAGCCTTACGGTTGCGAACATCTTCTTTATAAAATTTAATTTTTTTATTAGCGATTTTTTCTACGCGAGCAATGGCCTTTTCACTTGAATTATCGAGATTATCTACAACAATAACGTCGTAGCCCGCTTTTGCAAGTTCGATACAGGTATGGCTACCAATATAACCGGCTCCTCCTGTTGTTAAAATTGCCACAAAAATCACACTCCAAATCTTTTTGAGCTTTAATTATACACTTTTTGCACAGTATTGTCAATTATGGTTTGTTAAAATTAGTATATTTACAAGTTGGTACTTTTAGTATATAATTAAAGTCCACAATTTTTGGAAAGGAGCATTTTATGAGTTACATTTTAAATAGCGCCGCTTTAACTTCGCCTATATTTGTACCTAGCGCAGTTGTAGACCAAAACCTAAAACTCGCCAGCCATACTCAACTTAAAGTTATACTCGTTTTTTTAAGAAACGTAAGCGGTGAAAACTCGGCCGAAAGCATTGCTAACTTTTTAAATTTGCCCCTTTCGGAAGTAGAAGACGCTTTAGAATTTTGGGCCCAAAGCGGAGTTTTAATTTCGCTAAATGAAGGCGGAATTATTGCCCCCAAAGCGCCCGAATCCAAAAAGGTAAAGGCCGTAAAAGCCGTTACAGTTAAGCCTACCCGCGAAGAGGTAGCGAGCGTTGCGCTAAACGACTCAAAACTAGCCTTTTTACTTAGAGAAGCCGAAATGAAACTCGCACGAGGACTTCGCTCTAATGAAATTCAAACCTTGGCTTGGCTTTATTTAGACCACCAAATGGATGTTTCGCTTATTTTGATGCTTGTAGAATATGCAGTAAGCGAAGGCAAGGCAACCGTTTCGTTTATAGAACATACCGCGCTTGCTTGGCTAGACGCAGGGGTATCTTCTCTTGCAGAAGCAGAGGAACAAATAGAAGCCAGAAACCGCAAGAAAACCGCTTGGGGTATGGTAGAATCGGCATTTGGAATTGAACGCCGACTACCTAGCGATAAGGAACTCGAATATTCCGATAAATGGATTAACGAGTGGAAATTTGGCCGCGATATGCTAAAAGAGGCCTATAACAGATGTATAGACCAAAAGGCTAAAATTCAGATGACCTACATAAACGGAATTTTAGAAAAATGGTTTAAAGACGGTATTAAAACTCCAACCGAAATAAGCGCTAAGGCGCCCACAAAGGGCAATAACTTTGCAGGATATGATAAGTCGGTTGTTGATAAACTATTAAACAACGACGATTAGGTGTTAAGATGGGATATAGTAGAGAAATTTACGAAAAGGCTTTAAAACAAAAGCTTGATTTAAAAAAAGAAAAAGAAAATATATATCGCGCCGCGCTCGAAAACCTTAGAGCCGTAAACCCCGAATTTTGCGAAATTGAGGTTTCGCTTGCAAAGGCGGGTAGTTCGGTTGCATTAGCGGCAATTTCGGGCGATATGAAAAGTTTTGAAAACCTTAAAGAGTTTTGTATTAAACAAAACGAAAGAAAGGCCGAAATTTTAAAAGCGCAAGGCATTAAAAAGCCCGAAATCGAATGTAAAAAGTGCGAAGATAGCGGTTTTTTTGGCGGAAAGTTTTGCGATTGCGTAACAAATATTGCAAAAAGTCTTGCTTTCGGCGAAATGTCGCGTTCTATTCCCCTAGCCGACTCTAGTTTTGAAAGTTTTGATTTAAACTTTTATTCCGATAAACCCCAAGAAGACGGAAGCGTTCCCAGAAAACGCGCTACCGCTATTTTAAACCTTTGTAAAAATTTTGTCGAAAACTTTTCGCCCGATACTCGTTCCCTTTTATTTATGGGCGGAACAGGACTTGGAAAAACACACCTTTCGCTAGCGCTGGTTTCGGAAATTTCGGCTAAAGGGTATGGGGTGGTTTACGGTTCGGCTCAAAATTTATTTTCGGTTGCCGAAAAGGAACATTTTTCGTTTAGCGGAACTACCGAAGCCCAAGATTCGCTGCTCAGTTGCGATTTGCTTGTTATAGACGACCTTGGAACAGAGTTTTATTCTTCCTTTGCCGCTTCCCTGTTCTATAACATAATAAATTCGCGAATTTTAAACCGCAAGCCTACCGTTATTAACACTAATCTTTCTTTCGACGAACTTGAAAAAAGATATTCGCCCAGAATTACTTCTCGTTTTATTGGCCACTACGATATGAAGAAATTTATTGGCGACGACATTAGACAACAGAAAATTTTAAAAGATTTATAAGAAAAACCGCACATCAAACGATGTGCGGTTTTATTATTAGAATTTAAGGGTTGCGGTTGGGGCGAAGAAGTCTATTGAATATGCATAGATTTCGCTCTCTGAAACTATGTAGAAATATTTATCTATCCACAAAAAGCGAACGTTATCTTTTGTTTGGTCTAGTTTTAGTTCGGCTCTTTCGAAAAAGCCGCGCTTTTCGTTAAAACCGTAAATTAAAACGTTAGTACCTAAATAGTTGCCCTTTACCGAAAAGGCGATAATATTTTTATCGTAGTCTACCATTATGGCCTTATGATTACCACTCGCTTCCGACCAATAGGCATCTATTTTTTTAGTTTTTTGTTCGGTAACGTTTTTTGGGTCTTTAACGTTAAACATTGAAAGTTTAAGGCCGGTTACAAGGCCTGTATCGGTAGCCGATTTTCCAAAGCCGAATAGATAATCGGGCCCGAATTCGTGAAGATATTCGGAAAATCCGGGTATTTTAAGCTCGTTTAAAACCTTAGGTTTTTCGGGGTTAGAAAGGTCGACCGTAAAGAGAGGGTCTACTTGGCGGAAGGTTACGAAATAGCCAATATCGCCGCTAAAGCGAACCGAATAAACCTTTTCGTCTTTAGCAAGGTTTGAAACTTCGCCAATAATGTTTAAGTTTTGGTCTAAAACGTACAGGGCGTTGCTTTCGATGATGTTTGCCGAGGGTTGTTCATTATCGGTTGCGGTTCGGTCGTATTTTGTTGTTACAACACGAAGGTTTTTGTTATATTCATCCATAGAAAATTGGTTTAAAAGAGCGCCTTCTACCATAGAACTGGATAAAACCGAAATATCTTTACCCGAAAGGCCAATTTTAACAATTACGGTATAGTTTTTGTCATAAGTATATTTAGAAAAGGCGTAGTAAAGGTTATTTTGGCTAGAGTAAATTGTTTTTGCTCCGCCTAAAACCGCTTCACTGGCCATAACGGTTGCCGAATTTATATTTATAGACGAAACTACCATATATGTAGGAGATGAAAGTTCGCCTATAACCGAAATGTCTTCTTCGGCTACAAGGGTTCCGTCAACGGTTGGAACAAAGGTTTCGGGGGAATTTTTCTTTGCTGCGTCGGTATAAATTGTATGATTAGAAATTAGATATATTGTATCTTCTATCATTCGAGCACTTACCATATTACCGTTTTGGGTTACTGTATTTATAAGGGTAGGTTCGGACTTGTTTTGGGTATTATAAACTCTAACTGAAGTATTAGAGCCTTTTTCAGATGAATGAATAATTACCGCAAGACGGTTTTCAAAAACGAAAATTTCGGCAGCAGATTCAAAATCGCTATTTAAAACCGAAAGTTCAGATATAAGTTGGGGTTTACCGTTGTTTGCTTTAACAATTTTAACAGCATTATTAGATAAAAGGTAGATATACTCGCCGTCATTTTTAACCAGGTCGGACTCATCTACCCCCGACACTTGGTTGTTGGTTGTAGACGAAGAGCCGTCGAGAATAATATCGGTATTAGTACCCGTAACGAAACCTTCGGCGTTATCATCATAATCGACAACAACATTATCTAGTTTTTTTACGGTAGAGTAAAGTTCATTATAAGAGGGAGAAGTTTTAATATTAGCGGTTTGGTTAGAACTATTATTAGCGCTTATAACGCCAACAATAATCACGCCTATAGCAAGGCAGACACTGATTATAGCCGCAATAATAGCGTTTACGGGGATTTTTTTAACGGTTCTCTCGGTCATAAAATAAACCTCCTTATAAAAAGCGTACTAAACCTCTTCTTTAGGTATAGATTTAGCAATAGCGTGATTTTTAAAGGCTTTATCGCTGGTAACTTCGCGTATTATTTCGAAAAATTCGGGTAGCGAAAACTCTTCGGTTTCGCTAGAAAGTTCTACCTCTAAAAAGGCTTGATTTTCCCAAAAGGGGAAAAGGTCGATTTCGATAAGTTTACCGCCAAAAGGATAGCGGTATCTGGTTTTTTTAAGGGTAATTCGGCTAGGGTCAGAAAGGGAAAGCAAGGCTAAATATTCCTTTTCGGTAATTTCTTCTTCGGTTTCTATTCGGGAAATGGCCGAAAGTTCTTTTTTAACCGTTTGAATATAGGAAACCTTACCGTTTTCGGTCCATTTTCGAACTCTGGCGCCGATTAGAGTATAGGTTTGTTCTATTTCAACCTTAGAAACATTTAAAAGCGAATTTAAAAGAGATTCACTTGGTCTTTTAATTAAAAATTTGCGTTCAATTTCTACTTTATTCAAGGATTTTCACCCACCCTTTTCTACCCTTATTTTACCAAATTAGATTTTTATAGTCAATAATTAAAGTCTAGTTCGTATTTTGTAATTTGGTCGGCTATAGAAGCAAACACCGAACTCACACCGCCAAAAGAGTTTTCCCACAAAAGAGTAACGGCATATTTAGGTTCTTCTAACGGAAAAAAACCGCAAAACCAAGAGTTTGTAACCTTTTTTCCGTTTTTCACAATACCTGTTTGAGCGGTTCCCGTTTTGCCTGCGGCCGAGGTTAAAGTAGGCGCACCCTGTTCTCCCGTTCCGCCCTCTAAAAGGACTTCGGCAAGGCTTGATTTTAAAAGATTCGCTGTTTTAGAGGACATTACGCGAACCGACGCCGATTCGGTTTCGGTACTTACCAGTTTTCCGTTTTCTACCAGACCTTCGATAAGTGAGGGGGTTTTATACTCGCCGCCGTTTGCTATTGCCATATAAAAGTTCGTTATTGCAAGGGGCGAGAGCATAAGTTCGCCTTGGCCTATTGAAAAGTTAGCGAGAGCGCGGTTTGAAAGGCTTAAAGAACTAGTATTTCCAAGGCTTCCTGCCGCCGCTACAATACCCTTTGCAAGGTAGATATTACTTTCGAAACCTGCTTTTTTAGCAATAGATATAACGCTTTCAGCCCCGAGTTTTTGAATAAATTCGTAAAAAAACACGTTACACGAATATTTAAGCGCACGACCTATATCTACGCTACCGTGGCCGCTTATTTTGTGGCAGGTAAAGTTCATTTTATCTATTGTTTTATACCCTTTACAACCCGTAAAATATTCTACCCCCTCTTCAAAACCTGCGGCCGCAACGAAGGGCTTAAAGACCGAGCCGATATTATAGGTATAAAGGGCACGATTTAAAAGAGGTTTTTGACTACTTTCTACCGCAGAGTAAAGGTTAGAAAGTTTATAGTCGGGCCTACTAACCATAGCCCTGATTTTACCCGTTTTAACTTCGGTAACTATTACCGCGCCCGTAGAAATAGACACCGATTCTTGTTCTACTATTTGTTGAATTTTTGTATTTAGGGTTGTTTTTACTCCGCTGTTTTCTTTAGAAAAGTTATAATTTATGGTCGGCTTTTCGCCCGAAAGAAGGTTTCCGCGACCATCGAAACCAAAGGATATTGTATTATATCCTTCGCCCGAAAGGATAGTATCGAAAGCGGCTTCTATACCGCAAACTCCCCTACCATTACTGTCAATATATCCGACCGTATGTTTTGCAATAAGGCTATCGTCGGCATGTAAAAATGCGCTAAAACAGTAAATGCCCTCTTGGTCTATTCGGTCATTAACGGTACGAATAGCGTAGCCTTGGGTTTTGATTTCAGAGAGGATTTGTTCGGTTTGGTCTATACTAAAATATTTTGAAAGGGCGACAATTGCTGACGGGTTATTAAAAATTATGGCATAAATTACGTTCTTTTTATTTGTTATTCGCTCCATATCAGAGTCGAAAATAGTTCCTCTGCTAAAATTTATTTTTACAACCCTTGAACTTTCATTTTTAGCGGCGGCGGAATATTTTGGTTCTACCGCAATAAAGCAGACACGAAGAACGCAAACAAAAAGCATTACTACCGCAAAAATATAGCAAAGAATTATTCTTTTTTCTAAATTTTTCATAATAAAACCTCCCAGAGTTAGTATGAACTCGGGAGGTTTTATTTAATCACATTTCATTCTAAGCATTGAGCCGGGTTTTATAGGGCGGCTAAACGGAATTTTAATTTTCATCATTGGGTGAGGCGCCGATTCTATTGGGTTATCTTCGCCGTCAAAAAGTTCGGTAGCGGTAACCGTAAAGGGAGCGCTTTTAGGTTCTAGACAGTCGAGGGTTTGGCCGCGGAAGAACTTATTTTTAAGGGTTGCTATAATACATCCGTTTTCATAAGCATCGACCGTAGCGGCAACAGCATAATCTCTAACGTAACCTGCATTTTGGTAGGTTTGAGAGTTTTGGGGCGTTCCAAAATAAAAGCCTGTTGAATAGTTTCGGTGGCTAATTTTGTTAAGTTCTTCGCTAACCCAAACGGGAAGTTCCCAATTTTCAAAATTTTCTTTAAGGCTATCGAGTGCGCCACGGTAGGCGTTTGCGGTTACCGCAACATAGTATTGCGATTTAGCGCGGCCCTCTATTTTAAGGCTTCCGATTCCGGCTTTATACATTTCTTTTAGATGTTCTGCCATACAAAGGTCGTTAGCGTTTAAAATATAGGTTCCTTTATCGGTTTCGGTTATGTCGAAATGTTGGCCTTCGCGGTTGGTTTCTACAAGAGAATAGGACCAACGACAAGGTTGAGCGCAGTCGCCACGGTTGGCGTCGCGGCCCGTCATATAACTTGAAAGCAAACATCTGGCCGAAAAAGAAACGCACATAGCGCCGTGGGTAAAACATTCCAGGGTTAACTCTTTAGGGGTTTTTGCCCTAATTTCGGCAATTTCAGAAAGGGAAAGTTCGCGCGCAGTAACAACACGAGCGGCGCCCATATTATAAAAGGCGTTGGCCGTTTCGTAGTTTACTATACCCGATTGAACCGATACGTGAAGTTCACATTTAGGGGCATATTTTTTAACTAGCCCAACAGTTCCTAAATCGGCCGCAATTACAGCGTCGGCGCCAGCATCTTGTACCATTTCTAAAAAGGCAGGAAGCCTTGAGATTTCGTCGTTATGGGGAAGCGTATTGCAGGCGACGTGAACCTTAACACCCTTTTCGTGGGCATATTTAATACCCTTATACATATCTTCTTCGCCAAAGTTGGAAGCCGCGGTACGCATACCGAATTCTTCCCCCGCGATATATACGGCATCGGCCCCAAAATCGACCGCGGTTTTAAGGCGAGTAAGGTCGCCCGCAGGGCAAAGCAGTTCGGGCAAAATTATATTTTTAGTAGTACTCATATATCCATTTTCCTTCGCTTTGAAGCTTTTTGATAGTAGCGCTATGGCCCGATTCGGAAGTATTATAGTAGAACTTACCGTTACTATCGGTTACAAAGTAGGTATAGTTAAAGTTTTCGGTTGGTAAAAAGGCGGCATTTATTGCGGCCGCGCCCGAAGCACAAAGGGGCCCGGGAGGAAGCCCTTTTGCAATATTTTGGGTATCATAGCGGCCGTCTCCGTTCATACTTTTGTCGTAATAAATTGTAGGAGAAGAACCGAGATACGGGAAATGGGCCTTATCTTTAAGGCGGTTATGGAAAACGGCCGAAACATTAGGCATTTCGTTTATATCGATTCCTGATTCTAGTTGAATAATAGAGGCTAGGGTTAACATTTCGTGAATAGAATAGCCCATTTTTTTAGCGTTTTGAACCATTTCGTCGGTTATAATTTCTTCGGTTCTTG
>JAZODO010000151.1:0-1880 GCA_045597065.1 Acutalibacteraceae bacterium
CAATCGCCCGATATTGCTATGGGCGTTGACCGCTCGTTAGAACTAAAAGACGGCCAAGAAGATGAACTTAATCAGTTTGGTGCGGGAGACCAGGGTATGATGTTCGGATACGCATGTAACGAAACTCCTGAACTTATGCCAATGACCGCTTCTCTTGCTCACAAAATGGCAAAACGCCTTACCGACGTTAGAAAGAGGGGAATTCTCCCTTACCTTAAACCCGACGGTAAGACTCAGGTTACTATAGAATATGTAGATAATAAACCCGTTCGTCTCGATACCGTTGTTGTGTCAAGTCAACACTCGTCCGACGTATCTTTAGAACAACTTAGAGCCGATATTTTAAAGGAAGTAATAATGCCTGTTATTCCCGCCGAGTTTGCTAACGATGAGTTCAAGGTATTTATCAATCCTACCGGTCGTTTTGTTGTTGGCGGCCCTGCTGGAGATACCGGCCTTACCGGCAGAAAAATTATTGTAGATACCTATGGCGGAGTTGCTCGTCATGGCGGTGGCGCTTTTTCGGGTAAAGACCCAACAAAGGTAGACCGTTCTGCCGCTTATGCCGCTCGCTATGTTGCTAAGAACGTTGTAGCAGCTGGTTTAGCAGATAAATGTGAAATCCAACTTGCTTATGCTATCGGTGTTGCTAAACCCGTATCTGTTATGGTTGATACATTCGGTACAGGAAAATATTCCGATGAACAAATTTCTGCTGCTATAAACAAGGTTTTTGACCTTCGTCCTGCCGCTATTATTAGAGATTTAAAACTTCGCGAAACAAAATATCGCGAACTTGCCGCCTACGGTCATATGGGCAGAACCGACTTAGATGTTGCATGGGAAAAAATTGATAGGGTAGATTTACTTAAAGCAAATATATAGTTTTTTAACCGAGTGTCAAAAAACACTCGGTTTTTTTGTATGATTTTTATTAGTAATTTACTTGACTTTTTGTTCAAAATATTATAAAATATAGTTGCCGATTTAACGGGTTAAAGTAACCCTAATAATTATAAGGAGAGAAAATATGAGAAAACTACTCGCAACTATTTTGTCCGTTGCTCTACTCATTTCCGCTGTTATCGTTCCCGGCATGACGGTTTCTGCTGCAGTAGACGTAACTACAATCGATGTTTGGGATGGAACCACTACTGCTGACACTTATGCAGGAGGCGACGGTTCCGAAGGCAACCCCTACCAAATCTCAAACGCTGAACAACTTGTCAAAATGACAAAAGAAAATAGTGGTAAATATTATATCCTTACCAACGACATCTATATTAACAACGTATATGATGCACAAGGCGAATTTAATGCCGATTGGGCTTCCTCTGCTACTAATACTTGGACTACAAGCATGGTTGAGTGGAACGGTAACCTAAACGGAAACGGAAACATCATTTACGGTCTCTATAATGTAGGCGGCTCTGACCCGGCTGGTCTTATCGGTGCTGTTTCCCCAAATAATAGTGAAGTTAAAAACGTAATTTCTAACCTTGGTATTCGTTATAGTAAATTTTCTACTACTAACCAAGCTGCTGCATTCGTTGCTGTATTAGAACATGATTATGATGGTGTAAGTTTCTACAACTGCTTTGCAGATGAAACTGTAAGCCTTACTTCTAATGGTCAGTATGCTGCTGCTTTTGCTGCTTTCGTTTACAAACATAACGACGAAAATACCGGTGCTTATCTTGAAAACTGCTACTCTTTAGCAGAAGTTGCTTCTACCAGACAAAGTGCTAAACTTGCTGCTACCTCTAACAATGGTAACTTAACCTTTAAGAACTGCTATACTAACGGTTCTATTCTTCCTACTGCCGGTAAAAACTATTATGCACCTTATGCAGAAAATTCTTATATCAACTGCTACGGTA
>JAZODO010000152.1:0-4046 GCA_045597065.1 Acutalibacteraceae bacterium
ACCCCGAAAACTACCGTTATTTAGACGATTTGCTCGGGTACGTTGCTATTGGCGCCAGGTCGGTTGAAAACCAACAACACCGCCTAGTTTCTAGCGGAATGGTAATTCCTGTTGGTATGAAAAACCCGACAAGCGGCGATTTTTCGGTTATGCTTAACTCTATAACCGCCGCCCAAAATTCCCACGATTTTATTTACCGCGGGTGGGAGGTTTCTACTACCGGAAACGAACTTACACACGCAATACTACGCGGAAGCGTAAATAAACACGGACAATCGCTTCCTAATTACCACTATGAAGACCTTATTAGGCTTTATAACGCCTACGAAGAAAAAGGCCTTAAAAATATGGGCGTTATTGTTGATACAAACCATTCTAATTCGAACAAGCAATACCTTGAACAAATTAGAATTTCTAAAGAAGTTTTACACAGTATGCGCCATTCAGCCGATATTGGTAAAATGGTTAAAGGCCTTATGATAGAAAGTTATATTGAAGACGGTTGCCAAAAAATTGGCGAAGGAGTTTTTGGTAAATCTATTACCGACCCTTGTCTTGGATGGGAAAAGACCGAAAAATTAGTTTTAGACATTGCAGATGCGCTATAAATAAAAGAGGTAAGCATAACGTGCTTACCTCTTTATTTTTTATAGTTCTGCTATTACATCTACTTCTACTAAAACATTTTTAGGTAGAGTTTTAACCGCAACACAAGAACGGGCGGGTTTGCCGGTAAAATATTTACCGTAAACTTCGTTAAATTTTGCGAAATTGTCCATATCACTAAGGAAACAAACAGTTTTAATAGCCTTTGAAATATCGGTTCCTGCGGCCTTTAAAACCTCGCAAAGGTTTTTACAAACCTGTTCGGTTTGGGCTTCGATAGTTTCGGCTTCGATAGCGCCTGTTTTGGGGTTTATTGCAATTTGGCCCGAAGTGAAAACTAAATTACCAACCTTTACGGCTTGAGAGTAAGGGCCGATAGCTTCGGGGGCATTAGGTGTATATATTTTTTCGCTCATAGCGATTTCTCCTTTTTAGAAAGAATTTTAATTATCTGCGGGAGCAAGCCCCCGCCCTACGTTATACTAATTTATAACCGGCATTAGTTAACGCTTCGGTAATTTCTTTAATGTGTTCAAAATTTCGGGTTTCAAGAACAATTCTAAGATAGCAACCGTTAATATCGGAGCCTTCCCCTGCTCTTTCGTGATGAACCGAGATAACGTTACCACCCTTGTCGGCAATAATGTTAGAAACGCCTTTAAGTTGGCCCGGTTTGTCAACAAGTTCTACAAGAAGGCTACAGTTTCTTCCCGAACGGGAAAGACCGCGTTTAATCACACGGCTTAAAATTGTAACATCGATATTACCGCCCGACACGATACAAACAACCTTTTTACCCTTAATATCGAACTTATCGAACATAGCGGCAGCAACCGATACAGCGCCTGCGCCTTCGGCTATCATTTTATGTTGTTCGATAAGGGTTAAAATAGCGGTTGCGATTTCGTCTTCGGTAACCGTTGCAATTTCGTCAACAAATTCTTTAACGTAGTTAAAGGTGTTCTCGCCAGGTTCTTTAACGGCAATACCATCGGCAATGGTAGAAACGCTGTCTAAACGCTCGATTTTACCGTCTTTAATAGAATTAAACATACTGGGAGCGCCTGCTGCTTGAACACCGTAAACCTTAATGTTGGGGTTAAGTTTTTTAGCAGCTAATGCAACGCCAGAAATTAGTCCGCCGCCTCCGATAGGAACGATAATAGCATCGGCATCGGGCATTTCGTTTAAAATTTCGAGGCCAATAGTTCCCTGCCCCGCGATAACGTTTTCAGCATCGAACGGGTGAATAAAGGAATAACCCATTTGGTCGCGGAGTTCGAGCGCCTTTGCATAGGCATCGTCGTAAACGCCTTCTACCATAACAACATCGGCACCATAGCCCTTAGTAGCTTCTACCTTTGAAATAGGGGCTCCGTCGGGCAAGCAAATAACCGATTTTATTCCATATTTAGTAGCGGCAAGGGCTACGCCTTGGGCATGGTTTCCTGCAGAACAAGCTATTACGCCTTTTTCCTTTTCTTCGGGCGTAAGTTGAGAAATCATATAACCGGAACCGCGCACCTTAAAAGAACCCGTAACCTGAAGATTTTCGGGTTTAAGCCAAATATCTACTCCTTCTTTTATGGCGGGCGCTTTAATTAAATCAGTATGTCTTACGACATCTTTAAGCACATGCGCCGCATGATAGATTTTATCAAGAGTAACCATTAAAAACCTCCAAAAAAATAACGCCTCTATGAAAAACATAGAGGCGAAGAAATTAAATCTCCGTGGTACCACTCTAATTGCCGCTTTACGACCACTTTCCGCACTTTATTATGCGGTTTCCCTTTAACGCAGGTTTACGGATTGCTTAAAGCCCTTACGGGGTTAGGCTTTCAACTCAAGGGTGATTTTTACGTTTTCGTCATATTGCCTTTCACCAAACGGCAACTCTCTGAAAATCAGACAAACGCAACTGTCCCTATCAATGTTTTTATAAATTATACCACTATTAAAAATTTTGTCAATAATTATTTAATAACGCGAACGCGAATGATGCCTTCTACGGCCATAAGTTTATCTTCGATGCCGTCGAAAACGGTTTCAACGTCTAAAATAGAGTAAGCATAGTCGCCCTTAGAAGCGTTTTGCATATTATGAACGTTGATATTTTGGTCTGCGAGGGCGGTAGTAATAGCAGAAATAATTCCGGGAATGTTTTTATGGATTACGCAAACGCGAGCATCACTTGTACGGCCCATAGAAACAGCAGGCATATTAACAGAGTTAGTAATGTTACCGTTTTCGATATAGTCGATAAGTTCGTGAGCTGCCATATAAGCGCAGTTATCTTCGGATTCGGGGGTAGAAGCGCCAAGGTGAGGAATAGCGGTAACGCCTTCAACACCGATTACTTCGTCGGAGGGGAAATCTACAACATAGGAAGCAACCTTACCGGTACCGAGAGCTTCTATAATATCGTTAGAATTTACGAGTTCGCCACGAGCGAAGTTAAGAATACGAACGCCGTCTTTCATTTGAGCAAAGGTATCTTTATTGATAAAACCTTTGGTATCTTTAGTGCAAGGAATGTGTAAAGAAATGTAGTCGCAATTAGCGTAGATTTGAGCTAAATCGTCACAATAAACTACGGAACCGGAAAGATTCCAAGCGTTTTTAATAGAAAGATAAGGGTCGTAACCGTAAACCTTCATACCGAGTTTTTCGGCAGCATTAGCAACCATAACGCCGATAGCGCCAAGGCCTACTACGCCAAGGGTTTTGCCCATAATTTCGGGACCTACAAAGTTACCTTTACCCTTTTCTACCATTTTACCAACCTGGTCGCCGTTACCCTTTAAGGTTTTTGCCCATTCAATAGCGGCTGCAACCTTACGGGAAGAAAGCATAAGACCTGCGATTACAAGTTCTTTAACTGCGTTAGCGTTAGCACCGGGGGTGTTGAAAACAACGATACCCTCTTCGGCACAACGGTCGCAAGGAATGTTATTAGTACCGGCGCCGGCACGAGCGATAGCTAAAAGAGATTTATCAAACTCTACTTCATGAAGAGCAGCAGAACGAACGATAGCGCCAATGGGGTTTTCTACTTCATCTCCGATAGTATATTTTTTAGCGTCGAACTCGTTAACAGCGACAGAAGAAATTTTATTATAGGTTTTTATGTTATACATAATAGTACCTCCAAACAATTTAGCCGATTAAAGCCTATTAATAACATTATATTACTAAATTTTAAAAAGTCAATAGCTGATTGTTAAAATTTTGTCAGAGATTAGGGGTTTTGGTAAATAAAAAAAGGATGTATCCGAAGATACATCCTTTTAATTTATAACTATGAATTATTCGTTGATAGCGGTAACAACGCCAGAACCAACGGTACGGCCACCTTCACGGATAGCGAAACGGAGACCTTCTTCGATAGCGATAGGAGTGATGAGTTCAACGTCCATTTCTACGTTGTCACCAGGCAT
>JAZODO010000153.1:0-9332 GCA_045597065.1 Acutalibacteraceae bacterium
TAACCTGTTTCTTTTTACCCGAGGCAATAAGTTTTGCCGATTTACGGCAAAGGGTTGCAATAGTTCTTTCGAGTTTACGAACCCCTGATTCGCGGGTATAAAAGTCGATAAGGCTATAAATAGCCGAGTCGGTAATTTTAATTTTTCTACCGTCGAGCCCGTGGTTTTTAACCTCTTTTTTAACCAAATGGTTTTTAGCAATATTAAACTTTTCTTCTCGTGTATAGGAAGAAAGTTCAATAACCTCCATACGGTCGAGCAAGGGGGCAGGAATTGTAGACGCATCGTTAGCGGTTGTAATAAATACAACCTTACTAAGGTCGTAGGGCATATCTAGGAAATGGTCGACAAAGGTATTGTTTTGTTCTTTATCGAGAACCTCTAAAAGGGCCGAAGACGGGTCGCCCTTATAGTCGCTTGCCAGTTTATCGATTTCATCGAGCAAGATAAGGGGATTAGAACTTTTGGCTTGTTTTAAAGCGCCAATTATTTTACCGGGCTTAGCGCCTATATAGGTTTTTCTGTGGCCGCGGATTTCGGCTTCGTCGTGAATACCGCCAAGGGCAACGCGAGCATAGTTTCTTCCCATACATTCGGCAATAGCCTTACCGATAGAGGTTTTACCAACACCGGGAGGGCCTACAAGACAGATAATTTGACCCTTAACGTCGGGGTTTAGCATATAAACCGAAAGTTGTTCGATAATACGCTCTTTAACCTTTTCCATACCGTAAAAGTCGCGGTTTAGGATTTGTTCCGATTTAGAAATATCGATTTTAGCGTTTGTATAGGTATTAAAGGGGAGTTCCAGGCAGGTATCTAAATATCCGCGAACAACGGTTCCTTCGTGAGAGCCTTGGGGCATTTTTTGAAGTTTACGAACTTCGCTTAAAAGTTTTTCTTTAACATAGTCAGGGGCAGAAAGTTTTTCTATTTTAGCAAAGTATTCTTCACATTCATCTTCGCCTTCGTCGCCATAAAGTTCGAAATTTATGGCTTTTATTTGTTCGCGAAGGTAATATTCGCGCTGATTATCGTCGATTTGGGTTTTAACCTTTTCGCCGATTTTACGGTCGATTTCTATTATTTCGGATTCTTTTCCCAAGAGTTCCAAAGCAATTTTAGCGCGGGAAACAGGGTTTAACTGTTCTAAAATAAACTGCTTATCATCAACCGGAACGGGAATATTAAATGCGATAAAGTCGGCCAAAAAGCCAACGTTATCGTTAGAGGCAATCGAAGCCGCAATATCGGGAGCAATTTTAATCCCTTTAGAAACGTAAGTCTCAAACTCGGTACGAATTTTTCTGGCCAAAGTTTCGAGATAAACGGCGCGATGACGCGTTACGGGGATTTCGCATTTTTTTACGGTTGCGGTCATAAAACTGCCCGAATCGTCGAGTTCTACCATTTGGGCGCGGTAAAGACCTTCGACTAAAACCTTAACGCTATCGTCCTTCATACGGAGGACCTGGCAAATACGGGCAACACAGCCTATAGAATAAAGGTCGGGCTCGGTTGGGTTTTCGTCGAAAAGATTTTTTTGAGAAACAAGGAAAATTTTCTGGCCGCGTTCCATAGCTGCATTAAGGGCTTTTATAGACTTTTTACGGCCAACGTCGAAGTGAAGCATTACGCCGGGAAAGCACACAAGGCCCCTTAGAGCCAGGGCGGGTAAAATTTTAGTATTTTCGGGGGTTAGATTGGTCATTTATATATCTCCAAAACATTAGAAATTAGGCTTATTTTTTCAATAATAAACTATTATACTATATTCATATAGAAAATTCAACCCAGTTTATAGTGATTAAAAAGCTTTCTACCATAGGTAATTTTTGTTATTATTTTGTTGTAAACACCACAAAATTTTGGTATAATAAATTAAAGAAAACTATATGAGGTGATTTTGTTGTTTAAAAAATTCGGTTTGCCCGCAATAGTAACCTTGCCTGTTGCAGCAGTGTATTACTATTTAGCACTACCCGCGATAAACATTAAATCCCAAACTTTTTGGGGCTTTATTTTCTTTATCGTTATAGCATACCTTGCTTTATTCGGCATTTTTTCGGGAAGCCTTTTTATTAAAAACCTTTTAAAAGGGGTTACCCCCCATTCCGAGAAGGTTCGCGTTATTTTTAAAGAGAAACCCAACTTTTTAAAAATTCTAAAATTTAAGAAGATTATTATTCCGATTCTTGCCATAGTTATTATTGCCGTAGGAGCAATTTTTGTTACTTCGTCGCAATTTTTTAACGCTTCGAAATACCAGAAAATGCTAACAGTTAACGAGTCGAGTTTTAGCGAAGATATTGCCGAAATTCCCCTTTCGCAAATTCCTGTTGTAGACCGCGACTCTGCCGCAAGACTTGGAAGCCGCAAGATAGGCGAAGTTGTAGAACTTGTTTCGCAGTTCGACGTTTCGAACTACTATACTCAAATTAACTATAATAACAAGCCTACACGCGTTTCTCCCCTTCAATACGCCGATTTTATTAAGTGGTTTACAAACAAGAGCGAAGGTATTCCCTACTACGTTAAAATAGATATGGCAACCCAAGATACCGAACTTGTAAATTTACCCGAAGGTATGAAATATTCGCCAAGCGAATTTTTCTCGCGCGACCTTATGCGCCACGTACGCTTTAAGTTCCCTACCAAAATGTTCGACTCGGTATCCTTTGAGGTAGACGAAAACGGACATCCGTTTTGGATTATTTCTTGTTACGATTATACTATCGGATTTTTAGGCGGGTACGATATTACAAGCGTTATTACGGTTGACGCTATTACGGGCGAAATGACCGATTATAACCTTTCGGACGTACCCCAATGGATAGACTGCGTTTATACTGCCGACGTTGTTTTAACCCAAGCAAACTATTGGGGAAGTTATAAAAACGGTTGGTGGAACTCGATTATTTCGCAAAAAAACGTAGTTAAAACAACCGAAGGCTATAACTACCTTGCAATAGACGACGATATTTGGGTTTATACCGGAATCACTTCGGTTGTATCGGACGAATCTAATATTGGATTTATACTTGTAAACCTACGCACAAAAGAGGCTAAAACCTACGCTATAAACGGAGCCGAAGAATATTCGGCTATGGACTCGGCCGAAGGTAAAATTCAAGAAAAAGGTTATAATGCAACCTTCCCGATTCTTGTAAACATTGCCGACACTCCCTCTTACTTTATTAGCCTTAAAGATGGCGCAGGGCTTGTAAAGGCCTATTCGTTTGTATCGGTTTCTAATTACCAAATAGTTGGCGTTGCCGATTCGCTTTCGGGCGCAGAGGCCGAATACAGAAGACTTTTAAAAGAGGCCGGCAAGTTAGAAAATCAAGGAAATATTTCTACCGAGCAAACCGAAGTTACCGCTAAAATTTCGGCTATATCTTCGGCAGTTGTAAACGGTAACACTTGTTACTATATAATGCTTGAAGGCAAGGAAGATGTTTTTGTAGCAGAGGTTAGCCTAAACGATAAACTACCCTTTGTAAAGGTTGGCGACACTATTAAAATTAGTTATTTAAACCAAAACGAAGTTGTTTCGGTTAGCACAGTAGAAGCCGAATAATTTTAGAAAACTTAAAAAGACACTTTAACGAAAAGTTAAAGTGTCTTTTATTTTTTTACTGAGAATTATTTGAACCTATTATAAGGGTTCCGTTTTTATATGACCTTGAGCGGTAGATGGTAAAGTTTACGCTATCACCGGGAGAACACTGTGAAATAAGGTCGTAAAGTTTTGTATAGTCGGTTATTTCTACCCCGTTAAACTTTGTAATAATATCGCCTTGTTTTATTCCTGCGTTGTCGGCAGGGCTTCCGCTAACGACGCTGTAAATTACTGCACCCGAAGGGTAACCCATTGCATTTAAAGTTTGAGAACTAAAGCGTTCGCTAACCGTAATACCGATATAAGGGGTTGGCTCAAATTCCTTAGAAATAATTTTATCGCAAATTTCCTTTACGGTATTTGAGGGAATTGCAAAGCCCATTCCTTCAAAACCTTCGGAAACGATTTTGCTGGAATTTATTCCAACCAATTTGCCTTCTTCGTTTACAAGAGCACCGCCCGAATTTCCGGGGTTTATTGCGGCGTCGGTTTGAATTAGTTGAACCGTTTCGCTATCGTAAGCATCGGCCACAACTCGGTTAAGACCGCTTATAATACCCATTGTTACAGAGCCCATAAATTCGAGCCCACCGGGGTTTCCTATTGCAACAACCGTTTGACCAACCGCAAGTTTAGAAGAATCGGCAAGGTCGATAGCGGTAAGATTTTTACCGTTTATTTTAATTACGGCAAGGTCGCAAGAAATGTTATAGCCAACTACCGTAGCGGTATAACCTTGTTCAGAAGTATCGCCCAAATATACTAATATTTCGGCATTATTACCGTAATCGATAGCGTCGGAAATAACGTGATAATTAGTAATAATATAACCGTCGGATTTATAGATTACTCCCGAACCTTCTCCCGAAGATTCCTCTGTTCCGCCAAAAAAGTTAGAAACCGAAACGGTAGTTTTTATACCAACAACGCTTGGGGTTACCTTTTGAGCAACTGCAACGGCTAGGTTTGCCTCTAGGTTTTGAACGTCGATATTAACCGTTCCACCGGGCGAACCATCGGGAACATCTTCTTGGGTAATACTATTATCGGTAGTATTCTCGGTATCTTTGTTAAATAAGTATATTGCGCCCATTGTCAGCGCAACAACCCCGCCGCTTGTAGCCCCGATTACAAGAGCTAATGCGGCCGAAATAATAACCGTTAAAAGCGAAAAACGTTTTTCGGGTTTAGGTTCTTTAACAGGTTTTACTATTTCGGTAGGGGCAGAGGGTTGGTTTTGTTCAAAAATGTCGTTTTCGTACATAGAAATCCTCCAAAAGCCAGGTTTAACTAGTAATTATTTTACACATTAAATTTTCATATTATTTTAACAATATATGAACTAATCGTAAAATTTTACATTTTGTTTTGCTTTTTAGCGGCAGTTAATGTGTTTTTCATAAGGGTTGCAATAGTCATAGGACCAACCCCACCCGGAACAGGGGTAATATGCGAAGCTTTGGGTTCTACTTCGGCAAAGTTAACATCGCCGCAAAGTTTTCCGTTTTCGAGCCTGTTTATACCAACGTCGATAACTACTGCGCCCTCTTTAACCATATCGGCAGTAACAAAGTTAGCAATACCAACTGCGGCTACTAAAATGTCGGCTCTTTTACAAACTTCGGCTAAATTTTTAGTTCTTGAATGGCAAACGGTAACCGTTCCGTTTTTGTGAAGAAGAAGCATAGACATAGGCTTTCCAACAATGTTTGAACGGCCGATAACTACACATTCTTTTCCCGTAATATCAATATTTTCATAGGCGAGCATTTCCATTACTCCCGCAGGGGTACAAGGTAGAAAATCGTAATTTCCTATCATAATTTTACCTACGTTTTGAGGGTGGAATGCGTCTACATCTTTTTCGGGAATAATTGTATTTATAACGAGTTCTTCGTTAAGGTGTTTAGGTAGGGGTAGTTGGCAAAGAATTCCGTGAACATTTTTGTCGCTGTTTAGTTTATTTACGAGAGCGAGCAGTTCTTCTTGGGTAGTATTTTCGGGCAAAGCATATTTAAAAGAAGCAAAACCCATTTGCTCGCAAGCCTTTTCTTTATTAGCAACATACACCTTAGAAGCAGGGTCTTCGCCAACAATTATTACGGCCAGACCGGGGGTAACACCTTTTTGTTTTAGTTCTTCGGTTTCTTTTTTAACCTGCTCTTTAACGGCAGCAGATATAACCTTTCCGACGATTAGTTTTGCCATTATTTATTCTCCTCTTCTAAAGTTTCATCTTCTTCGTTTATAAAATAGTTTTGTTCTGTTGCGCCGTCAAACTCGTTTATATATTCGGTTTCCTTAGCGGCAACCTTTTTCTTTTTAAAAATAACAAGCAGTAAAACCAAAGCGGTAATACATAAAAGAAGCGATAATACGAAAGACACTCGGTTAAAGAAGGCAAGTTGGGTACCCGACGCAATAGGAACTATTGCTAAACTGTCGGTTCGCATAGTTTCAATTATTGCGCGACCAAAGCCGTACCACACACAGTAACTAAGGGCAATTTGGCCCGAGAATTTACGCTTTCTTGAAATAAGATGAAGCACTACTACGCCTATAATGCACCAAACAGATTCGTAAAGGAAGCAAGGGTGAGCAAGGGCGGTTGTATCGATATTTTCTATCCAAAACTTATTTACAACATTTTCGCTTGTCATTCCCCAAAAGTCGCTTCCGGTAGGGCCGCCAAAGGCTTCTTGGTTAAAGAAGTTGCCCCAACGGCCAATACCTTGACCGATAAGGAAACCTATCGCCGCTAAATCGAGCAGATTTAAAATATTTACCTTACGGATTTTAGCCATAATAACGCCCGATATTACCGCGCCGATAATACCGCCGTAAATAGCAAGACCGGAAAAGCCCGAACCGTTTAGCCCAAAGAATTCGGCAACCGAGTCGATTTGACCGTTAGGGTCGAAAAGAACATAGTAGGTACGGGCACCAAGTATTGCGCAAGGGGTTGCTACTAAAATTACATCGAGCATACGGTCGGTATCTACGCCAAGCCTTTTAGCATTTAAATAACCGTAGATAAGGGCTAAGGTGAAGCCTAGAGCAATACAAATACCATACCAATAGATGGTCCAACCGCTTTCGCCAATAGGAAGTTTAAAGGCAACCGGGTCGATGGTTAAATCTATTCCGAAAATTGTTACATGATAAACGTTTGCAACCATATAAAATTATCCTTTCTTTTTTGCTTTTATAACCGAAAGTACGGCCGATTCTTCTTTTAAAGTTTTAAGTTTTTCTATAATATCGGCTTTTTCGATTTCTTTTAAAAGTTCTATTGTTTCGAATAGTTCTCCGCCCGAAACAGCACATTCTACCATATCGGAAACGATAGCATCGGCGCTATCGAAACGCTTTACAGCATCGCCAAAGGCAGATTTTTTAATGGCCCATAAAAGGTTATCGTTTATTCCGCCATTTATAAGTTTTTTAATTTCGGCCTTAATTTGGTTAGCAACTTCGGTTGGGTTGTCGGTTTCGCCTTCTATTAAAAAGGCGGCATAGCCTTCACCTTGGAAATATTCGGCCGAAAGTTCGTCGCCGATAAGGGCCGAATCGACAAGGCGACGGTAAAGTTCCGAAGTATCGCCGCAAAGGAGTTCGAGCATTATTCCCGCAACAATTTTATCTTTAGTTGTAACCTTTTCGGTTATGTCTTTAAAACCTAAACAGAAAATAGGTTTGCTAACCTCTAGTTCTTGTTCTACATAGTGGCTTTTAACCTTATCGGTTTCGGCAAATTTAGCCCTTTTAACCGTTATGGTATCGGTGGGCTTTAATAAAGTATCGATAAGACCCAACACTTCGGACGTATTAACGTTACCCGAAACACAAATAAACATATTAGAAGGGTTATAAAAGGTATTATAACAATCGTAAAGTAGTTTATCGGTTATTTGAGCGATAGAGTCAGTAGTTCCCGCAATATCTATTTTAACGGGATGGTTTTCGTACATTTGGCCAAGCATATTAAACATTACGCGCCAACCGGGGTTGTCGTTATACATTTTAATTTCTTGGCCTATAATTCCCTGTTCTTTTTCTACCGTTTCGGCGGTAAAATAGGGCGACTGAACAAAGTCGAGCAAGATTTCGAAATTTTCTTTAAAGTTTTTACTGCAAGAAAAAAGATAACAAGTTTTATCGAACGAGGTATAAGCGTTAGCATAGGCGCCGGTAGCCGAAAAACGAGCAAATGTATCGCCCTCTTCGCTTTCGAAGAGTTTATGCTCTAAAAAGTGGGCAATTCCTGCGGGAACTTCTATGTCGGGAGCGCCATTTCTACTAAATTTTGTATCGATAGAACCGTATTTTGTGCCGAAAACGGCGTGGCTTGTATTAAAGCCGGGTTTTTCCATTATATAAACCGAAAGACCGCTTTCGTGTTTAGCAAAGGTATATTCGCCCAAAAGAGGATTTTTAATTTTACTGACCGTTTTCATTAGCGGTTCCTCCTTTAGGAAGTAGTCTATAAACGGTATGAGGTTTTACGCCCTTTGCGGCTTCTACTATTTGGTTTTTAGTAATGCCGCTTATAATTTCGGCCGCCCTTTCGGGAGAGCAAAGGTCGATAATATCGCGGCTATACCAAACGTCTAGCGCGGTAGCGCTGTCGTAATAACCGTTTAGCGCGTCGATAATAGATTTTTTAGAAGATTCTATAACGCTATTACTGAATTTACCCTTTTGCATGTCGCTAAATTCGTTCATTATAGAGTTATAAGCCTTTTCGGCGTTTTCTTCTTCTACGCCCGATTCTACAACTAAAAAGCCTTTGCTTCGGCGAGAAGAAGCCGAACAATAGTAACAAAGCGATTGCTTTTCGCGAACGTTTTCAAAAAGTTTAGAATAGGGGCCGCCGCCAAAAATATCGGAAAAAAGAGTTAAAGCGGCCGACTGTTCAAGCGAACCGCGGAGTTTACTGGTAAATCCGATAGCAAGTTTACCCTGGGTAATATTTAGCCTTTCGGTAACTATTTTAGGGGTTTCGTTTTCGGGGATTTTAACAAAATGAGAAAGGTTGGTTATATTGTTACGCGAAATTTTTGAAAAGGCGGTTTTAGCAGTTTCAAAAATACCGTTTGGAAGTTCTCGGCCTATAACGTTAATTCTGATGTAGGCGGTTTTAAGAAGTTCTTCAAAAGCGGCAAAAAGGTCTTGGCCGTTAATTTGTTCTACCTCTTCTACCCTTCCGTATTGAAATTTTCCGTAAGGGTCTTCCCCGAACATTTCTTCGAGTAGGCGGGTTCTGGCAAAAGCTTTTTTATTATTTATTTCGCCTTCGATTCTCTCGATTGTTTTACGCTTTTCTCTTTCGGTATCAAAAGGTTTAAAACCGCCATTTTCTACGGCGGGGTTAAAGATTAAACCCGAAAGCAGTTCGGCCGCTTCGTTTACGGGAAGGCTACTGTCGAACGAAAGATTATTGTTTATAACGCTAATACCCATTTTAATATGGAAACAGTCGCCGCATTTGGTAGCAGAACAAAATAGGTCGGCCCCGTAAAGTTCGAGTAAACGAAGGTTTAAATTTATATAGTCGGGGTATTCTTTTGAACAGCTTGTAAGCAAATATGGCAAAAGGGCATTTTTAGCCATATTTTCGGCATTAAGCGGAATATAAAAGTTATATGAAATAAGGGTGGTATTAAAACGGTTATTTTTGATATAATAACCTTGAACCCCATTTGCTATA
>JAZODO010000154.1:0-6159 GCA_045597065.1 Acutalibacteraceae bacterium
AAAGCCCTAAACCTGCCACTATAGAAAAGACAGGAATTATTAAAAGGCCTACGCCGAAAAACTGCTCTCCGCTAAAAAGGCGCAAAAGCAGTTCCATATATATTATTGAAAGCGGAAAAAATACCGCGGTTGGTATTTTAAACTTAAATTTCAACACTTAAATCACACTCCAAAAAGAGTATAACAAAACTGTCGAATAAAGTCAATTTTTTGGCTTTAAAAATAAATCCAAAAATCGAAAAATTTAAAATAATTTTCCGAAATTATAACCGCGGCAAGGTTGTCGTTAAAACAAATCTTTCTAATTTCGGTATACGCCTTAACACACCCTAAATAAATAAACGCTATTAAACCTATTATTAGGGCGGTAATAAGCGCCGCTTTAAAACATACTAAAAGGCTTTCTTTTTCTATTCCTACTTTTTTCACTTTAACCTATTCAGCAAACTTACAAGCGCTTCTCCTGCGAGTTCGGCCGAATAACACGCCTCCTTAAAACTGTTACTGTCGGTTCCAACCTCTAAAATCATAGAGCCTGTTGTTAAATTTTCGTTATAACACCTACTGCAAAAGGTCATAGCCCTTGCAAGACCGGGATAAAGGGCCTCCATAGTTTGTTGATACCTAAGGGCAAGTTTAAAGTTTTCGCGCCAATTTGGGAACTCGGTAACCGTGCCCGTTTGGCTCCCCATAACAAGCATAACCTGAGCCGCCTTTTTACCGTTTACTAAAACTGTTGGTTTGCATTTATCTTGCCCCGTCATAGCAATAGAATCTCTATGAAGGTCTATTACTATTTTTATTGACGGATATTTCTTTAAATATTCAGTTATAGTAGTTTTTGCGCGAGAATAACTTCCGTTATAGGCGGGGTAATCGTGTTGAGTTTTATCGTGAATTACGCCGATACCCGCCGCTTTAAGTTTGTTTGCCACTATTTCGCCAAGGTGTGTAACGTTGTTTTGGTTATTTGTATCGCGCGATTTATCGGTTGCGGTATAATAATTTCGGTCTTCGGCTAAAAAACTTTCGGTCGCGTGGGTATGAACTATTAAAACCTGCGGTTCGCTACCGGCCGAAATTTTAAGTTTAAACTCTTTTTCGAGTTCTTCCTTAATATTTATGTTTAGCCCCGTACTGTTTTTTATGTAAATTCCGTTATAGGCAAGTTTTGCCGAATAGGGCGATAAAAACTGTTCATAAATTTTTCCAATAGCCTCGCCGGGTTTTGCGCTTACCGGAACAGAAGACGCGCTACTGCTTGAAACTGCGCTTTCGTTTTTAAGATTAGTAAACCCCGAAAAGGTAAAAAGGTTAGACATATCTTTTAGCGGAGTGTCGCCCGAATTTAGCGTTTCCCCTTTTATTAAAGGGCTTATTCCAACGGCCGAAACCGCAGTATAAAAAACGGCCGAAACCGAAACCAAAATCGCAACCAAAAGGGGTAATATTCCTAAAAACTTTTTCATAAATCATCCTCCAAACGGGGCAAATTTTTCCTCTTTTATATATATGAAAAAGAATTAAAAATTATTAACTTAAAAAATTGTTGCATTTTTTCTAAATTTGTGTTAGTATATAAAATGCTTTATCATAAGTGCGCTTTGTTGCGCCAATTTTTAAGGGAGGTGTCAGTAAATGGCAAATATTAAATCCGCTAAAAAACGTGTTTTAGTAAGCGCTGCTAACTATGCTCGTAATAAGGCTTATCGTACCGGTCTTCGTACTGCTATCAAAAAGGCTGATATTGCTATCGCTAATGGTGCAGAAGATATGGACGTTGCTGTTAAGGTTGCTGTTAAGAAAATCGACCAGGCTACCGCTAAAGGTATTCTTCACAAGAACACCGCTAGCAGAAAGAAATCTGCTTTAGTATGCCGTATGAATAAAGCAAAGGCCTAAGTTTGTCTTATGCTCAGGCTGTGAAAAACTTCACAGCCTGTTTAGACAACTTAAGGCCTTTTTCTTTTATCTTATTTTGTTGTACACTGCTTTAAGCGGTGTTTTTTTGACTCAAAAAATTCCGGTAAGGCCCAAAACCAGGCCGCATATTGCCCCGAAAACTACGTCTTTAATAAAATGAACTCCAAGCACAACCCTTAAAAAAGCAATAATAAGGGTCATAACTCCAAAAACTATTCCCAAAACGGGGAAAACAACTCCAACGTTTACCGAAATTATTGCGGCCGAAAAAACATGTCGGCTTGGAAAAGAATGTCCCTTTTTATCTTTTTTAATAAGCGGAGTAAATTCGAATACTTCATAGGGGCGTTTAGCATTTAGCCTTGCCCTTAAAATAGATATTGCTACAAGCCCTACTCCGCAAACAACGGCCGATTTTACCCAAAAGGTATTATTTATAACTATTAAATAGACCAAAAAAAGCGGGTAAATAATATAAAGAATAATTTCTAAAACCTTTTGTAATAAAACACAAAAGGTTTTAAGTTTTGGGTAAGCGCTAAAAAAGTTTAAACAGGCAATATAACCGTTTTTATTCATTAACATCCTCTTTTACAGAAATATTATAAAATGTAACGCTAAAGCGTTTGTCCGGTAGTTCTAACCTTTGGGGCAACCCCGAAGGCGAAAGGGTTAAAGTATAGCCTAAATTTTCGCTTTTAACCTCTAATATACCCTTTTTGTCGGCTGTAAGACCTTTTTCTATTACCTCTTTTAAGGGGTCATAAAATTCTTTTATAACGGCCGAAAAAGGCATAGTTCCCTCTACGGGGGTATAAGTAAGGCCTTTATATTCGGCAGTAATTTGGTCGTTTTTAATGCTTAACTTTAAATCTTTTAGTTCGTCGGGTTTTTCTATAATAACTTCTAAACTACCGTCTTTTAAAATATGGCCCGAAAAGGTATAACTTTCGTTATAATAGGTCATTTCGGCCGTAAAGGTTATTCCCTTTAAAACGGGGGTAACCGCGCTAGCCGAACAACCGCATAAAACTAAAAAACTAAAAAATACTAAAACTAATTTTTTCATAAAAGCCTCCCTATAAGAGGAGGCGTTTTATAAGAATTTATGAAGCTCGTTTATTATATCGGTAGGAAGCATAGCCGTTTCGCCAAAAAGTTCTTTGGCCGAGTCGCCTGCCGCAGAATGTAGCCAAACCGCCCCTTTTGCCGCATCGGTTACCGAAAGACCGCCGGCTAAAAGCGCTAAGATTATTCCTGCTAAACAGTCGCCGCTACCGGCCGTAGCCATACCCGAATTACCGATTAAATTTACCCAAACGTTACCGAATTTATCGGCTACAATGGTGTTTGCCCCTTTAAGAACAAGGCAAACGCCATTTTCTTTTGCAAAGGTAGTAGCAACTTCTATACGGTTTTCTTCTACCTCTTTAGGGGTAATTCCTAAAAGCCGAGCCATTTCGCCCGAATGTGGGGTTAGTATTAAATCCGCCTTAACCTCTTTTAGTAAGTTTATGCGGTTTGATAGAATATTTATTCCGTCGGCATCTAAAACGGTTGGAACGCTAGTTTCTTTTAAAAGTTTTTCTACTAAGAACCTACTGCCCTTCGATACTCCAAGGCCGCAACCAATAAGTAGCGCATCTACCTTTTTAAGTTCGGCCAAAAGGGGTTTTACGGCCCTTTTTCCAAAGGTTTTACCGCTAGATTTTAAGGGAATTAGTACCGCTTCGGGAGCCGATACCGCTAATGCGGCGTAGTTTTCTTTTAAAACTGCCGCCTTTAAAATTCCAACCCCCGCTTTTAGCGCCGCCTTTGCCGCCAAAATGGCCGCGCCCGGCATTCCAAAACTACCACAAACCGAAAGCGCTAGACCAAAATTATTTTTATAGGCCGTTTTTGCTCTGGGTTTTGGGGTATAGGGGGCAATAGTTTTTATATAAGCGCCAACGCTTTCAAAAACGCTATCGCTAATTTTAATATCTAAACAAACAACTCTGCCACACTTTTCGGCGCTTTTAGGAATAATGTGGCAAGGCTTAACAGCCCCCAGCGCAAGGGTTGTTTTAGCGGGAACGGCATATTCTGCGCCAAGGCCGCTATCGGTTTCTATAAGGGTAGGAATATCTACCGCGTAGTCGAAAACCTTAACCTTTGAAAGGGCTTCGGCAAGACCTTTTTCGGGGGCGATACCGCTACATCCGGTTCCAAGTATAGCGTCTATTATAATTTCATACTCGGCCGAGTTAAAATCTTCTACTATACTAATCTTTTGTTCTAATGCTAGGTTATAGGCCCTTTTAGCGCTTTCGGTAGAAGGAGCCCCCAGCGGCAAGAAAACCGAAACCAAAGCACCCTTAACTGCGAGTTTTTGGGCTATAATAAACCCGTCGCCGCCGTTGTTACCCTTACCGCATAAAATTAAAACCTTTTTGCCCGTAAGGTCATTTTCTGAAAGAATAAACTCTGCGGCAGCACTACCCGCATTTTGCATAAGTCCAAAAAAGGTTTCGCCTCTTAAAACGGCGCCATCTTCGGCCTTTTTCATAGTAGCTTTATCGGCTTGGTAAAATTCTTTATAGTAGTTCATTATTTTGCTAGGCGGGGAATAAATTTTTCGGCCGCTTCGCGCATTCTTTCGTCTAACGCTAAAACAACCATAACGTTCCCCTGGTCTCTTGTGGGAGCAATTAAATAAACTAGGTTATCATCGCTTCGGTTACAGAAAAAATAGGTGTTAGAAACCGAAGAGGGCGCAGGTTGGCCCTTATATTCGCCATATTTTTCTACCTGGTTAAGTTTTAGGCTAACCATTCTTTTACGGGTAGATTTAGCGGTAATTTTATCTATGTCTAAATCGGTGTTGGTAATAATGTATTCGAATTCTACCGATAAAGCCGAAAGCAGTTTATAAGAGCCAAAGCAAACTGCCGCTAAAATTAAAATTACTAAAAAGTCGGCCCCTAAAAATATAGAAACCCCTATCATTAAAAGAATTATTAAAAGGTCGGCCGCCAAAATGCCGAACACCATAGCCTTGGCCTTTCCTTCAAGCCTAATTTTAACCAGTTGTTCTAAAAAAACGTCCATATTATTCTCCTAAAATTTTAGTTACTTTTTTTAAGTTTTCTCTTACTTTTATGTTTTGAGGACAAACGGTTTCGCATTTACCACATAGAGCACAACTTGAAACCGAGGGGGTAAAACTTAAAATTGTTTCTTTTGTTTTATCTTTATCTTCTTTTGCTAAAACATATTTATTATATGCGCCAAAAAGGCCGCTTATAGGCATTTTTAAAGGGCATAGGTCGGCGCAGTAGTTACAACCTGTACAGGGTATTTGCCTATATTTTCTAATAATTTCTCTAACCCTGTCGCAAGCGGCCGTTTCCTCTTTGGAAAGGGGTATAAACGGGCTCATGGTTTTAATGTTTTGGGTCATCATTTCCATATTACCCATACCCGATAAAACCATAAATACTTCGGGGTAACTAGCGGCATAACGAAGAGCGTAGGAAACGGGGCTTCCGCCTAGTTTTAAAAACTCATCTTCGGCCTCTTTGGGTAGGTTTACAAGAGCGCCGCCCCTTACCGGTTCCATAACCAAAACCTTTTTTCCATGTTTTACGGCTATTTCGTAACATTTTTGGCTTTGAACGGTAGGGTCGTCAAAATCCAGATAATTCAGTTGCAGCTGAACCGCCTCTATTTCGGGTTGTTCGGTTAAAATCATATCTAAAACGTCGGCCGTATCATGAAAAGACATAGCAATATGTTTTACTTTTCCTTTGGCCTTTAAATCCGAAACAATCTTAAAAGCGCCGGTATTTTTATATTTTGGGTAAGAGCCTTTATGTACCGCGTGGAAAAGGTAAAAGTCGAAATACTCTACTCCGCAAGCGGCAAGTTGTTTTTCGAAAAGGGGTAAAATGTCTTCGCGCGTTTCGTAAAGCCAGTCGGACAGTTTGTCGGCTAAAATATAGTCTTCGCGGTTATAGCGCGAGGTTAAACATTCTTTAAGCGCGGTTTCGCTCTTTCCGTCTAAATAGCAGTGGGCGGTATCGAAATAGTTAAAACCGCCGGCCAAAAAAGTATCTATCATTTTAGAAAACTCGGCAGTATTAACCTCTTCGCCATTCATAGGAAGGCGCATACAACCAAAACCAAAATTACCCTTAATATTTTTAAGCATACCGCTCCCCCTTTATATTATAAGAATATATTATATATAGAATA
>JAZODO010000155.1:0-2887 GCA_045597065.1 Acutalibacteraceae bacterium
AGTAAGAAGCGAATACCAAGTTGGTAAAGGCGTTCCGTGCCTTGTTGCCGTTCATCAAGATGCTACCGGTAACGCTTTAGATTTAGGTCTTGCTTATGCTCTCGGAATTGGCGGCGCTCGTGCAGGCGTTCTCGAAACAACCTTCCGTACCGAAACCGAAACCGACCTCTTCGGTGAACAAGCAGTTCTTTGCGGCGGTGTTTGTGCTCTTATGCAGGCTGGTTTCGAAACCTTAGTAGAAGCTGGTTACGACCCCAGAAATGCTTACTTCGAATGTATCCACGAAATGAAACTTATCGTAGACCTTATCTATCAATCCGGCTTTGCAGGAATGAGATACTCTATCTCTAACACCGCTGAATACGGCGACTACATTACCGGCCCCAAGATTATTACCGCAGAAACCAAAAAGGCTATGAAACAAATCCTTACCGACATTCAAGACGGTTCTTTCGCTAAAGAATTCCTTCTCGATATGTCTGAAGCAGGCGGTCAAGCTCACTTTAAGGCTATGCGTAAACTCGCTGCTGAACATTGCAGTGAACAGGTTGGTGAAGACGTTCGTAAGCTCTATACTTGGAACGACGAAGAAAAATTCATCAACAACTAACTAGTACTAAAAAATAGGGGAGGGGCTAATTGCCCCTCCCATACAAGCAATTTAACGGAGATATAAAAATTTTATATTTGCTTTAAATTTCTTGTATTTTCAGGAGGAAACTTATGAAAAGCGATATTATGAAAAAAGGTCCCGAAAGAGCGCCTCAACGTTCTCTTTTAAAGGCGGCCGGTTATTCCGATAACGAAATTAAAAAACCCCTTATCGGTATTGTAAATTCTTTTAACGAAATCGTTCCCGGTCATGTTCACTTACAGCGCATTTCTCGCGCAGTTAAAGATGGCGTTTTGGCCGCAGGCGGAACTCCTATGGAATTTAATACTATTGCCGTTTGCGACGGCCTCGCTATGGGTCATGAAGGAATGAAATATTCTCTTGTTACCCGCGAAATTATTGCCGATAGTGTTGAATGTATGGCTAAAGCCCACGCGCTCGACGGTTTAGTGTTTATTCCTAACTGCGATAAAATTGTTCCCGGAATGGTAATGGCTGCTTGCCGCCTTAATATTCCTGCTATCTTCGTTTCGGGCGGTCCTATGCTTTCTACCTGTGAATTCGGCGGTAGAGCTATGGACTTAAACTCGGTTTTTGAAGCGGTAGGAGCCTATAAAAACGGTTCTATTGGCGAAGAAGAACTTTCCTTTGTCGAAGGTAATGCTTGCCCCGGTTGCGGTTCTTGCTCCGGTATGTTTACCGCAAACTCTATGAACTGCCTTTGCGAAGCCCTAGGTATCGCCCTTAAAGGTAACGGTACTATTCCTGCAGTTCATGGCGCTCGTCAACGCCTTGCTAAAGCCGCAGGCGAACAAATTATGACCTTAGTAGAAAAAGACATTAAACCTCTTGATATTATTACCGAAAAGGCTCTTCGTAACGCCCTTACGGTAGATATGGCTCTTGGTTGTTCTACTAACTCGGCGCTTCATCTTGCCGCTATTGCTCACGAAGCGCATATTGATTTCGACCTTCATATGATTAACGAAATCAGCGAAAAAACCCCCAACCTATGCCATCTTGCTCCCGCAGGTCATCATCATATGCAAGACCTCGAAGCCGCAGGCGGTGTTTATGCCGTAATGGGCGAACTAGACTTCGCGGGATATCTCGAAACCGACGCTTTAACAGTTACCGGTAAAACAGTTGCCGAAAACATTAAAGGTTGCCGCTCTAAAGATACTTCGGTTGCAAAAACTGTTGCCGAACCTTATTCCAAAACCGGCGGTCTTGCCGTTCTTTATGGTTCACTAGCGCCTAACGGTTCTATCGTTAAGCGTAGTGCTGTTGCTCCCGAAATGCTAACCCACACCGGCCCTGCCAGAGTATTCGATAGCGAAGAAGAAGCAATTAAGGTTATTTACGAAGGCGGTATTAAACCCGGCGATGTTGTTGTAATCCGCTACGAAGGTCCTGCCGGCGGCCCCGGTATGAGAGAAATGCTTTCTCCCACTTCGGCTATTGCGGGAATGGGTCTCGATAAAGAGGTTGCCCTTATTACCGACGGCCGTTTCTCGGGTGCTACTCGCGGTGCCGCTATTGGTCATACCTCTCCCGAAGCAGTAGACGGTGGCCCTATTGCATACGTTAAAGATGGCGACACAATTACTATCGACATTCCGAGTTACTCTATCGAACTAAACGTTTCTTCCGAAGAACTCGAAAAACGTAAAGCAGAAACCACCCTTAAGGTTAAAACTAACCTTACGGGTTACCTCAAAAAATATTCAAAACTCGTAAGCTCTGCCGACAAAGGCGCAATAATCGAATAGGAGAGTAATAATGAGCAGAATTAAAATTTTTGATACAACCCTTCGCGACGGTGAACAATCTCCAGGTTGTAGTATGAACCTTGCCGAAAAGTTACAGGTAGCTTCTCAGCTTGAACGACTCGGTGTAGATATAATCGAAGCAGGTTTTGCGATTTCTTCCCCCGGCGATTTTGAATCGGTTAAAAGTATTGCAGAACTCGTTAAAAATTGTAGCGTTGCTTCTCTTTCTCGCGC
The DNA here is from genome assembly GCA_045597065.1 of Acutalibacteraceae bacterium. Lineage (GTDB taxonomy): Bacteria > Bacillota > Clostridia > Oscillospirales > Acutalibacteraceae > SFWF01. The sequence continues at coordinate 2,620 of JAZODO010000155.1, forward strand.
CCTCGAAAAAGATATCGACTGCGCTTGGGAAGCGGTTAAAAACGCTGCCGACCCTCGAATCCATACCTTTATCGCTACTTCTCCCGTTCATATGGAGTATAAACTTAAAATGTCTCCCGAACAGGTTATCGAACGTACTGCCGCTATGGTAAAATACGCTTCTAAATATACCTCTAACATTGAATTTTCTTGCGAAGATGCAATGCGTAGCGACCCTGATTTCCTAGTTCGCGTTTGCGATGCTGCTATTAAAAACGGCGCAAAGGTA
>JAZODO010000156.1:0-2579 GCA_045597065.1 Acutalibacteraceae bacterium
AGGTATAATGTTAAAATCACTTTCAAACATCAAGTGGAAACATTATGTAAACTACATTGTAATTGCAATACTTACCGTAGTGTTTAGTGCAATGTCGCTTGGCGGCTCTATTTCCTCCTCTAATATTTACCTTTTAGAAAAAATTGCTATTGCAATTATGCTTGCCGTTTCGCTTTCGGTTGTTGTAGGCTTCTTGGGCGAACTCTCTCTCGGCCACGCCGGCTTTATGTGTGTTGGCGCATATCTCGGCGGTAAAACTGCCGTCGTGCTCGAACCTCTTTTAAAGAGCGACTGGTTAACCCTTTTGGTTTCCCTAATTGTAGGCGGAGCGGTTGCTGCTGTTTTCGGTATTATAATCGGCCTTCCTGCCCTTCGCCTTCGCGGCGACTATTTGGCAATAGTAACCCTAGCCTTTGGCGAAATTGTTCGTTCCTTCTTTATGAACTCTTCCGACGAATCTTTTGGCGGCTCGCTCGGTTTAGACACTCCTCGTTTTGATAAAGAATATCTTTTTATTGTAGCTTTAGTCTTAGTTTTGGTTTGCCTTGCGGTTACCCAAAACCTTATTCGTTCTAAACATGGTAGAGCTATAACCGCTATTCGCGATAACGAAATTGCCGCTCGCGCTACCGGTATTAACGTTACAAAGTACAAGCTAATGGTATTTACCATTTCTTCCTTCTTTGCGGGTATCGCAGGCGTTTTATATAGCTTTTCTAACTTTACCGTTCAATCTACAAAGTTTAGCTATAACTACTCTATCGAAATTTTGGTTATGGTAGTTTTAGGCGGAATGGGCAGCATTAACGGCTCTATTATTGCCGCTACTGCTATTACCTTTTTAGACGTTAAACTTCAAACCATTTTAACCGGCAATCTTGCCGTGTTACAAGATGTTTTCTACGCCCTTATTCTAATTGTTTTAGTTATCTATAACAACGCGCCTGCTCTTAAAGGCTTCCGCGAAAAGTATAGCCTAAAAGCCCTTGTTTCTAGGTTTAAAAAGAATAAAGGCGACCCGTCGCACGTTCAAGACGATGAGGCAAAATGGGACCGCGTTCCTACTAAAATTAAAATGGACGAGGTGCTATCGGTTGACATTCAGCCGAATTCTCCCTATACTCCCGATAAATCAGAAAAGGGGGATAAGTAATGAGCAAAATAGTTCTTAAAACTGAAAATCTCGGAATCTCTTTTGGCGGACTTAAAGCCGTTCAAGACCTAAACCTTGAAATTCGCGAAGGTCAACTTTACGGTCTTGTTGGCCCTAACGGCGCGGGTAAAACAACCGTTTTCAATATGATTACGGGCGTTTATAAACCTACAACCGGTAAATTGTTTTTAGATGGCGAAAACCTTACAGGTAAAAGCCAAGAGGTTATTAACCATAAGGGAATTGCCCGTACCTTCCAGAATATCCGCCTTTTTAACAATATGACGGTTATCAGAAACGTTCTTGTTGGCCTTCATAACCAACCCGAATTTAAATGTGGCTTTCTAACCAGTATTTTCCGCCTTCCTCGCCACTTTAAAACCGAAAAGGCTATGAGAGAGCGCGCTAAAGAAATTCTTCGTATTGTAGGCTTAGAGGAAGAGAGAAACAACCTTTCTTGTAACCTACCCTACGGTAAACAAAGAAAGTTAGAAATCGCTCGCGCGCTCGCTACTAACCCCCGCCTTCTCTGTTTAGACGAACCTGCCGCAGGTATGAACCCTAACGAAACGGCCGAACTTATGGATATCGTTCGCCATATTAGTAAAGAATATAAAATTACTATTCTTCTAATCGAACACGATATGAAGTTCGTTTCGGGTCTTTGCGATGAAATTACCGTTTTAAACTTTGGTACCGTTTTGGCCCAGGGAACCCCCGAGGTTGCCCTTAACGACCCCGAAGTTATTAAAGCATATATAGGAGGATAACGCTATGGCTCTTTTAGAAGTTAAAGATTTAGAAGTTTATTATGGCGTTATCAATGCCCTTAAAGGAATTAGTTTCGAAGTAAACGAAGGCGAAATTGTAACCCTTATCGGCGCTAACGGCGCAGGTAAAACTACAACTATGCAGTCGGTTATCGGCCTTATTCCTGCCCGTGGCGGTAAAATTACCTTTGCGGGTAAAGATATTACTAAAACGCCCTGCCACAGTATTGTGCATCTGGGTATGTCCCAAGTTCCCGAAGGCCGCCGCGTTTTCCAAGAACTTACCGTTTACGAAAACCTAATGATGGGCGCCTATTCCCAAAAACAAAATAAGGCGGTTTTTAAGGAAGATATAGAAAAAATTTACGAAAGATTCCCCCGTTTGGCCGAAAGAAGAAACCAAATCGCAGGAACCCTTTCGGGCGGCGAACAGCAAATGCTTGCTATGGGCCGCGCCCTTATGTCCCACCCAAAACTCCTTATGTTAGACGAACCCTCTATGGGTCTTTCCCCCCTACTTGTAGACCAAGTTTTCGAAATTATTAAAGATATAAATAAAGACGGAACTACTATTCTGCTTGTAGAACAAAATGCGGGTAAATCGCTCGCTATTTCCGACCGCGCTTATGTACTCGAAACGGGTAGCATTGTCCTTT
>JAZODO010000157.1:0-7560 GCA_045597065.1 Acutalibacteraceae bacterium
CTCCTTTATTAAAGTAATATTATAATAACATAATATTATTATATTTTCAATATTATTTTGACCATTTTCGACATTATGAAACAGCGTTTAAATTTGTGTTTGAGATTTATATTATTTACATAAAAGTTTTTTATGGTATAATAAAATTAAAAGGTTTGCGAGGTGAGATAATTGGCCGATAAATTCATACTGCATTCAAAGTTTAAACCAACAGGCGACCAACCCGAGGCTATTGAAAAGTTAGCAAATGGAGTGCTTAATGGTTTTAAAGAACAAACCCTACTTGGCGTTACAGGTTCTGGTAAGACCTTTACAATGGCTAATATTATCGAAAAAGTAAACCGTCCGACCCTCGTTCTCGCTCATAACAAAACCCTCGCAGCACAGCTTTGCAGTGAATTTAAAGAATTCTTCCCCGAAAATGCGGTGGAGTATTTTGTTTCCTATTACGACTATTATCAACCCGAAGCTTATATTCCCGGAACCGATACCTATATTGAAAAAGATTCTGCAATAAACGACGAAATAGACAAGCTTCGCCATAGTGCTACCTGCGCCCTTTCGGAACGCCGCGACGTTATAATTGTAGCATCGGTTTCGTGTATTTATTCGCTTGGTAACCCTATCGATTACCGCAGTATGGTAATTTCTCTTAGAACGGGCATGGAAAAAAGCCGCGATTGGCTTATTAAACGGCTTGTAGACCTACAATATGAACGTAACGACATTAACTTTACCCGAAATAAATTTAGGGTTAGGGGAGACGTTGTTGAAATATACCCCGCCTATTCTTATGAACTAGCCCTTAGGGTAGATTTTTTTGGCGACGAAATAGAACGAATTTCCGAAATAAATACCGTAACGGGCGAAATTAAAAACATTATGAGCCACGTTGCAATTTACCCCGCATCCCATTATATCGTTCCTCCCGATAAGTTAAATGAAGCCCTTAAAGATATTGAAAACGAAATGGAAGATAGGGCAAGATTTTTTGTAGAAAACGAAAAACTTATAGAAGCGCAACGTATTCGCCAACGCACCGAGTACGACGTTGAAATGCTTCGCGAAATAGGAACTTGTAAAGGGGTAGAAAACTATTCGCGAGTTTTATCTAGGCGCCCTGCGGGAAGTACCCCTTTTACACTGCTCGACTATTTCCCCGAAGATTTTCTCCTTTTTGTTGACGAATCTCACGTTATGCTACCCCAAGTTAGGGGAATGTACGGCGGCGATAAAGGCCGTAAAGATAATCTTGTTGAATACGGTTTCCGTCTGCCCTCGGCCTACGATAACCGCCCCCTTAATTTTGATGAATTTTATGAAAAACTAAACCAGGCAATTTTCGTTTCGGCTACTCCGGGCGAGTTCGAAAAATCAAAATCGGCTCAAATTGCCGAACAGGTTATTCGCCCAACAGGCCTTTTAGACCCTCTTGTTACCGTTAAGCCTACAACCGGCCAAATAGACGACCTAGTTTCCGAAATAAATGAACGAGCCGCTAAAAAAGAGCGCGTGTTGGTTACAACCTTAACTAAAAAAATGGCCGAAGACCTAACCGACTATCTGCTTAATTTAGGCGTAAAGGTTCGCTATATGCACCACGACATAGATACAATGGAGCGTATGCAAATTATTAGAGATTTACGCCTTGGCGAGTTTGATGTCCTTGTTGGAATAAATCTTCTTCGTGAAGGTTTAGATATCCCCGAAGTGTCGCTCGTTGCAATCCTAGATGCCGATAAGGAGGGTTTCCTTAGGAGCGAAACCTCGCTTATTCAAACAATCGGCCGCGCCGCTCGTAATGAACACGGCGAGGTTATTATGTATGCCGATACGGTAACTCCTTCTATGGAACGCGCAATAACCGAAACAAACCGCCGTAGAAAAATTCAAGACGAATATAATAAAGCAAACGGTATTACGCCCAAATCGGTTGTTAAAGATGTTAGAGCAATTATTGAAATGTCCTCAAAACCCGACGACTCAAAACCCATAAAGAAAATGAGTAGAGCCGAAAAAGATAAACTTATTGCTTCGCTTACCGCACAAATGAAGGAGGCCGCCCAAATGTTAGAATTCGAACACGCTGCCCATCTGCGTGACCGTATTGCAAAACTTAAAGAATAAAAAACTCTGCTTTGGCAGAGTTTTTTATTTGCTATTATAACTTTTTTGTGGTAAAATATAATGAAAAGATATAATTGGAGGAGAGTATGGCTTTAACCGAAATCGTAATTAAGGGTGCTAGGGAACATAACCTTAAAAATGTTAACCTAACCATCCCACGCGATAAGTTAATAGTTTTTACCGGTCTTTCGGGTTCGGGTAAATCATCCTTGGCTTTCGACACAATTTATGCCGAAGGTCAGCGTCGCTATATGGAATCGCTCTCTTCCTATGCTCGTCAGTTTTTAGGGCTTATGGAAAAGCCTAATGTAGAATCTATTGACGGCCTTTCTCCCGCAATTTCTATCGACCAAAAAACAACCTCTAAAAACCCCCGTTCTACGGTTGGAACGGTTACCGAAATATACGACTATCTTCGCCTTTTATATGCAAGAGCGGGAACTCCTCATTGTCCCGTTTGCGGAAAAGAAATTAAAATGATGTCTACCGACCAAATTGTAGACAAGGTTTCTGCGCTGGAAGTTGGTACTAAAATTCAAATTTTAGCCCCCGTTGTTAAAGGCAGAAAAGGCGAACATCAAAAAGAGTTTCAGTCGGCTATTAAGTTGGGCTTTTCTCGAGTTAGAGTAGATGGCAATATTTTCGACCTTTCGGAAGAAATTAAGCTGGAAAAAAATAAAAAACATAACATCGAAATAGTAGTAGACCGTTTGGTTATTAAAGACGAAATTAAAAGCCGCCTTTCCGATAGTATCGAAACGGCTTCTAACCTTTCGGGTGGCGTAATTTATGTAGATGTTATCGGCGGCGATGAACTCCATTTTTCTCAACAATACGCCTGCGAAGAACACGGTATAAGCGTGCCCGACCTTACTCCTGCTATGTTTTCGTTCAACTCGCCATTTGGCGCTTGCGAAACCTGTGGCGGGCTTGGAATATTTATGAAAATAGATGAACGCCTTATTGTTTCTGAACCCGAAAAATCTTTAATCGATGGCGCCGTTCATGCTTCGGGTTGGGGGGTTAACTCTTGGAGTTCTCCCGGTTCGGGTACTATTGCAACTATGTATTACGAAGGTCTTGCTAATCACTATGGGTTCGATATAAATACCCCTTTTAAAGACCTAACCGAAGAGCAAAAAAATGTTGTTCTATATGGTACTGGCGATGTTAAAATTGCGCTTAAACGTAATGCCGAATGGGGCGGCGGTACCTACTATGCCCCTTTCGAAGGTGTTGTTACCAACCTTGAACGCCGCTTTAAAGAAACTAAAAGCGATTGGGCTCGTTCCGAAATAGAAGGCTATATGAACGAATGTAATTGCCCCGACTGTAAGGGCGCAAGGCTTCGTCCCGAATTCCTTGCAGTAACTGTTGGCGGTAAAAACATTAAAGAACTTTGCGACCTGTCGGTTACCGAAGCCTTAAATCATTTCGATAATATAACCCTTGGCGTTAAAGAATCAAAAATTGCCGAACCAATTTTAAAAGAAACTAAGGCAAGGCTTAATTTCCTTAAAAACGTTGGGCTCGATTATCTTTCGCTTTCTCGTTCTGCAGGAACTCTTTCGGGTGGAGAAAGCCAACGTATTCGATTAGCTACCCAAATGGGCTCTGCGCTAACCGGTGTGTTATATATTTTAGACGAACCCAGTATCGGGCTTCATCAGCGAGATAACGAAAAACTAATAGAAACCTTAAAACATCTTCGTGACCTGGGCAATACCCTTATCGTTGTAGAACACGATGAAGACACTATGCGTTCCTGCGACTATATTGTAGATATCGGCCCCGGCGCAGGTATTCACGGCGGAGAAATTGTTTTCAGCGGAACTTTAAAAGAACTCGAAAATTGTAAAGAGTCTATTACTGCCGATTATTTAACCGGCCGTAAAAAAATAGAAGTACCTTCGGTTCGCCGAAAGGGTAACGGAAAGTTCTTAACAGTTAGCGGTGCTGCCGAAAATAACCTTAAAAACGTAAATGTTAAAATTCCGCTTGGTCAGTTTGTTTGTGTAACCGGTGTTTCCGGTTCGGGTAAATCTTCCCTTGTAAACGACGTAATTTATAAACATCTTGCTTCTAAACTTAATGGGGCAAAAACATTTCCCGGTAAGTTTAAGAGTATAAGCGGTGTTGAAAACCTAGATAAGGTTATCGATATTAGTCAATCGCCAATTGGAAGAACTCCTCGTTCAAACCCTGCAACCTATATTGGCGTATTTAACGATATTCGCGACCTTTTTGCATCTACCAAAGATGCAAAGGCAAAGGGCTATTCTGCCGGCCGTTTTTCCTTTAACGTAAAGGGTGGCCGTTGCGAAGCCTGTGAAGGCGACGGAATTATTAAAATTGCTATGCACTTTTTACCCGACATTTACGTTCCTTGTGAAGTTTGTGGCGGTACTCGTTACAACCGCGAAACCTTAAACGTAAAATATAAAGGTAAAAGTATTTATGATGTTTTAGAAATGACTATCGAAGAAGGAATGAACTTTTTTGAGCCTATTCCTAAAATTCATAGAAAACTTAAAACATTGTTCGATGTAGGTTTAGGCTACGTTAAAATAGGACAACCTGCAACAACCCTTTCGGGCGGCGAAGCACAAAGGGTTAAACTTGCAAACGAACTTGCTAAACGTTCTACCGGTAAAACTATTTATATTTTAGACGAACCTACAACAGGTCTTCATACGGCCGATGTTCATAAACTTTTAGACGTTCTTAATCGTTTGGTTGAACAAGGCAACTCTATTTTGGTAATAGAGCATAATCTCGACGTTATTAAAACGGCAGATTACATTATCGATTTAGGCCCCGAAGGCGGCGATAAGGGCGGAACGGTTCTTTGCTGTGGAACCCCTGAAGAAATCGCTGATTGTAAAAAATCTCATACAGGCAGATTCCTTAAAGGACTACTGTAACTCTTGGAGGAAAAATGAAACAAAAGGTTGCAATAATCGGTGGTGGCGCAGCCGGCCTTATGGCCGCATTTGCCGCTGCCGAAAATGGTAACGATGTTACGGTTTTTGAACGTAACCCTCGCCCTGCTCGAAAGGTTATGATAACCGGTAAGGGCAGATGTAACGTTACCAATAATTGTGATATAGAAACCTATATGGCTAATACCCCCCACGGTAGCCGTTTTATGTATTCGGCTTTTTCGGCCTTTTCTTGTAGCGATACTATAGAATTTTTCGAAAAAAGGGGAGTACCCCTTAAAACCGAGAGAGGAAACCGTGTTTTCCCCGTTTCTGATAAAGCGGTTGATATTGTAGACGCTTTGGTTTCGGCTTCTTATAAAAACGGAGTTAAAACCGTAAATGCCAGAGTAACCGAAATAGTGTCGGAAAACGGTGAGGTTACATCTCTTAAAACCGAAAACGGAAAAGAATTCTTTTTCGATAAAATTATTTTATCAACAGGCGGAAAGTCTTATCCCGTTACCGGTTCTACGGGCGATGGTTACGAGTTTGCAGAAAAACTCGGCCATACGGTTACCGTTCTTCGCCCTTCGCTTGTTCCTATTATGATAAAAGAAAACTTTTGCTCAAAACTTTGTGGACTTTCCCTTAAAAGCGTAACCCTTTCGCTTTTTAAAGAGGGTAAAAAGAAGCCCGTTTATTCCGCTTTGGGCGAAATGATGTTTACCGATTTTGGTATAACCGGCCCACTTGTTCTTTCGGCTTCGGCCTATATTGACGATAACCCCGATACATATACAATTAAAATTGACCTAAAACCTGGTCTTACCCTAGAACAACTAGATAAACGAATTTTAAGAGATTTCTTAGAAGAAACAAATAAAGATTTTATAAATTCGCTAGACGCGCTTTTGCCTAAACGTATGATTTCGGTTATAGTTAAAAATACGGGAATCGACTCTAGAAAAAAGGTTAACAGCATTACAAAAGAAGAACGCCAAAAACTCGTAAACGAAATTAAAGGCCTTACCCTAAACGTTTTAAGACTAAGGCCAATAGAAGAAGCCGTTGTTACTTCGGGCGGAATTAAACTTAGCGAAATTAACCCCGCTACAATGGAATCTAAACTTATAAGCGGCCTATATTTTGCGGGCGAAATAATCGATGTCGATTGTTTTACGGGTGGATTTAATCTTCAAACCGCATTTTCAACCGGTTATCTTGCCGGAATTTCAGTATAACAAAAGGAGAAAATTATGATTAACATTGCTATTGACGGACCTGCAGGAGCAGGAAAAAGTTCTCTTTCCAGACTTCTTGCTGGAAAACTTGAATACATTTATGTTGATACAGGCGCTCTATATCGCGCCGTAGGTTTAAAATTTTCTCGTTTAGGATTTGATACTAACCTAGAAGGCGATATTGATTCAGTTTTAGCCGATACAGTTGTCGATATTCGTTTTATAAACGGCGCTCAAAGGGTTTTTCTCGACGGAGAAGATGTTTCCGACGATATCAGAACTCCGGTTGCTTCTATGATGGCTTCTGCTGTTTCTGCTAAACCTCCCGTTAGAGCTTTTCTTTTAGATATGCAAAGAAAACTTGCCGAAAACAATAACGTTGTTATGGACGGAAGAGATATTGGTACGGTAGTTCTTCCTAACGCTCAGGTTAAAATTTTTCTTACAGCCGATGTTGAAGTAAGAGCAGAACGCAGAAGAAAAGAACTTGCCGAAAAGGGTCAAGATGTTCCGTTTGCTGAAGTTTTAGAAGATATGAAAACACGCGATTATAACGATTCGCATCGTCCTATTGCTCCTTTAAAACAAGCAGATGATGCTGTTTTAGCCGATACAACAACTCTAACTTTTGAAGAGTCATTAGAACTACTTTTAAACATTGTAAAGGAAGGTATTAAATAATGAGCGCTTTTTATAGGTTCATTCGTATAATTCTTACCCCTATTTTTATTTGGATTTCTCCTGTAAAGGTAGTAGGAAAAGAAAATATTCCAACTTCTGGGCCGTTTATAATGTGTTCAAATCATACTTCTATGACCGACCCTATGTTTATGATTCCAATTTTTAAGCGTCAAGTCTTTTTTATGGCGAAAATGGAACTTTTTAAGGTTTGGATTGTTAGAGCAGTTTTTAATTTAATGGGAATTTTTCCTGTTGACCGCGGCAAGGGCGATATGACGGCTATCAAAAAAGCCCAAGATATTATTAAAGATGGTAAAATTTTAGGCATATACCCCGAAGGTACACGCCATAAAGAAGGCCCCCCAAGAAAGGCGAAATCGGGCGTAGCGTATATTGCTATGAACACAAATGCCGACATTCTTCCGGTTAGCGTTTATCGCGAAGGTTCATATAAGTTTTTCAAAAAGACAACTATTCGAATAGGTCAGCTTATGAAATATGAAGATTTAGTTAGTTTAGATAGAACCGACCGCGAAAACCTTAAATACATAGTAGATAAGGTTACAAAATCCATTACCGAACTTTGG
>JAZODO010000158.1:0-3826 GCA_045597065.1 Acutalibacteraceae bacterium
GTTGGCCTTTCGGGTATGGACGGCCATCTCATCGAAGCCGAAATTAAAGACCCTGCTTTAGGTTTTGTTGGCGAAATTACCGACATAAATATTGAACCTGTAAACGACCTTCTAGAAAAGGGTTACATTCCTGTTGTGTCAACCGTTGGTTGCGATAAAGAGGGTAACGTTTATAACATAAATGCCGATACTGCAGCGGCCAGAATTGCAAGCGCTCTTGGCGCCGAAGCATTATTCCTTATGACCGATATTGTTGGCCTTCTTCGCGATAAAGATGATGAATCTACCCTTATTTCTAGCGTTTGTGTAAGCGAAGCGCCCCAACTTATGCGCGAAGGCATTATTTCGGGCGGAATGATTCCGAAAATCGAATGTTGTGTAGAAGCAATTCGTCAAGGTGTTAATAAGGTATTTATTCTCGACGGTCGCGTTCCTCACTCACTTCTTATCGAAACCCTTACTAACGAGGGTATCGGAACTATGCTCTACGGAGGCTAATTTTTAATGAGTATTACGTCAATAGACAATAGTTTTGTTGCATCTACATATGCTCGTTTTCCGCTTGAACTTGTAAACGGAAAAGGCGCTCTTGTTTATGATGCTTCGGGTAAAGAGTATATCGACCTTGGTACAGGAATTGCGGTAAACACCTTCGGCTATGCCGATAAAGAGTGGGCTCAAGCAGTATCTGACCAAGCAAATAAGCTTCAACACGCATCTAACCTTTTTTATACCGAACCTTGCGCTAAACTTGCAAAACTCCTTTGCGAAAAAACCGGCCTTAAAAAGGTTTTCTTTTCTAATTCGGGCGCCGAAGCTAACGAATGTGCAATTAAAACCGCTCGTCGCTATAGCTTTTTAAAATATGGCGAGGGCCGAAAAACTATTGTTTCCCTTAAAAATAGTTTTCATGGAAGAACTGTTACAACCTTAGCCGCTACAGGACAAGATTCTTTTCATACCGAATTTGGTCCCTTTACCGAAGGTTTTGTCTATGCTAACGCGAACGACGCTAACGATGTAATTTCAAAAATTAAAGAAAATAACGCTTGTGCGGTTATTATGGAACCTGTTCAGGGCGAAGGCGGAGTTATGAAACTTAACGAGTCTTTTGTTCTTGAAGTTTTTAACTACTGTAAAGAAAACGATATTTTATTTATCTTTGACGAAGTTCAAACAGGAAACGGCCGTACCGGTAGCCTTTACGCCTTTATGCAGTTTGGCATAATGCCCGACATAGTAACAACTGCAAAGGGTTTAGGTGGCGGCCTACCTATTGGCGCTACAATGCTTGGCGAAAAGGTAGAAAACACCTTAACCCCCGGTTCCCACGGTTCAACCTTTGGAGGAAACCCAATAGCCTGTGCCGGCGCTATTAGCATTATTTCAAGAATAAACGATAAACTTTTAGAAGAAGTAAAGTCTAAAAGCGAATATATATTTAGCGAACTATCGGGCGCTAAAGGAATTAAATCGGTTAGCGGAATGGGTCTTATGATAGGCCTCGAAACCGAAAAAGATGCAAAAGAAGTAGTTGCGGCTTGTCGCGAAAAGGGCGTTTTAGTATTAACCGCTAAATCAAAGGTACGCTTGCTTCCTCCACTTAATATTTCAACCGACCTACTTAAAAAAGCAGTAGATATAATCAAGGAGTGTGTAAAGTAATGGCAAAACATTTACTCAAACTTATGGACCTTTCCGAAAAGGAAATTACCGATATTTTAAACCTTGCCGACCAACTTAAATACGAAAAGAAACACGGCATTGAACACCACTATCTAAAGGGCAAAACCCTTGGTATGATATTTCAAAAATCTTCGACCCGTACCCGCGTTTCTTTCGAAGTTGGCATGTACGACCTTGGCGGTTCTGCGCTTTTCCTTTCTTCTCGTGATTTACAAATTGGTAGGGGAGAACCGATTGAAGATACCGCTCGCGTTTTATCGGGTTATCTCGACGGAATTATGATTAGAACCTTCGAACAAGCCGAGGTTGAGGCCCTCGCTGAATACGGCTCTATTCCCATTATTAACGGCCTTACCGATTATTGCCACCCTTGCCAGGTATTAGCCGACCTTATGACCTTCCGCGAATTTAAGGGAAGCTTTACAGGTAAAAAAATGTGCTACATTGGCGACGGCAATAATATGGCAAACAGCCTTATTGTTGGCGGTATTAAAATGGGTATGAAGGTAGCTATCGCTTGCCCTAACGCCTATAAACCTGATGCCGAAATTATGAAATGGGCGTCTGAAAATGGCGATTTCGTTTGTACCGAAGATATTTTTAAAGCCGCTAAAGATGCCGACGTTATTTATACCGACGTTTGGGCTTCTATGGGCCAAGAAGACGAAAAGGCCGAACGCGAAAAGGTTTTTGCCGGCTACCAAATTAACGATAGCGTTATGGCGGTTGCAGCAAAAGGCGCAATGGTTCAACACTGCTTGCCCGCACACCGCGAAGAAGAAATTACCGCAAAGGTTTTCGAAGAACATGCAGAAGAAATCTTTGCCGAAGCCGAAAACCGTTTACATGCTCAAAAAGCAGTTTTAGTAAAACTTATGGGCGATAAATAATTTAAACGGCGAGTTTTTTCACTCGCCGTTTTTCTTGCATTTTTTAGTGTAAAATGTTATTATATCTTTGTAAATTTTTCTTTTAAGGAGCTAATAAATGTCTTCTAAATTTAAGCTTATTTTGGTTATTTTAGTTGCGGTTTTAGTTGTTTCTGCCGCTTTAACTTTTTTATTTTTATCTTTTATTCTTCCGCTTTCTAAATACAATAAAGCCATAGGGCTTATTGAGAACGGAAATATTGTCGAAGGCTACGAGTCCTTAATTGCTATGAACGGTTTTAAAGACAGTACCGAAAAAGCTAACTCCGTTTTCGAAGAATATAAGGCTATTAAGTTTAAAAACGCCCAAAAAGGCGATACAGTTTATCTTGGAACCTATGAACAAGATAATAATTTAGATAACAACTCCGAAAACATAGAGTGGCTCGTTTTGGATGTTGTTGATTCAAAAGTTCTTGTTGTTAGTAAAAATGTTCTCGACTGCGTTTCTTACCACACTGAAAACGTAGACGTTACTTGGGAAAGTTCGGCTGTTAGAAAGTGGCTTAATAACGATTTTTTAAATTCTGCATTTTCGGTTTCTGAAAGAAACCTAATTCCTACCGTTTCTGTTTCGGCTGATGCTAACCCTAATTTCGACGCCCCTTCTGGTAATAGCACTACCGATAAGGTGTTTCTGCTAAGCGTTTTAGAAGCTGAAAAGTATTTAAAAACATCAAAGGAAAGACAGTGTGCGGCAACAAAATATGCTACCCAAAAAGGTGCAGAAGCAAGTGAAGGAACCGGCAACTGTTGGTGGTGGCTTAGAACCCCGGGTAATTTTAAATACTATGCGTCTTATGTTTTTGACGATGGTGATATAGCTAGCCACGGCGGTAGGGTAGCGAGTTCATATATTGGTGTTCGTCCTGCTTTATGGGTAGATTTAAGTTTAGTAAAATAATTAAAATGGCAGTCGTTTGACTGCCATTTTTTTATAAGTTATTTTTAATTGCACTAAATGATTCTTCGCTAATTACGTGTTCAATTTTACATGCATCGTTCGATGCGGTTTCGGGCGAAACACCGAGTTTAATTAAATATTCGGTAATAACCTTATGTCTAACTAAAATTTTCTCTGCAGTAATAAGCCCTATGTCTGTTAGGCTTAAATGGCCGTCCTTGTCGGCGGTAACGTAGCCGCCTTCTTTTAAAAGGCCAACTGCGCGGCTAACGCTAGGTTTAGAATAACCCATATGTTCACAAATATC